>JACQFU010000374.1 GCA_016199905.1 Candidatus Wallbacteria bacterium | reverse complement strand
CTGGTGGGCCCCCGGCGGGTGTCCGGGCGTGAGGCGGGGAAACAGGGGGCGAGGTCCAGTCATGCAGGATTTCATCGGACTCGAGAAACAGTACGGCGCCAACAACTACAAGCCTCTTCCGGTTGTGCTGGAACGTGGAGAGGGAGTTTGGGTGTGGGACACGGGCGGCCGCAAGTATCTCGACATGATGAGCGCCTACTCCGCCGTCAGCCAGGGACATCGCCATCCGCGCATCCTTGCGGCGATGATCGAGCAGTCCAAGAAACTGACGCTCACCTAGCGCGCGTTCTACACCACGGAGCTGGGGATGTTCCTGCGCGATCTCTGCAAGCTGACCGGCTTTCCCAAGGCGCTTCCGATGAACACCGGGGCGGAGGCAGTCGAGACGGCGGTGAAAGCGGCGCGCAAGTGGGGCCACAAGGTGAAGGGTATCCCCGCCGATTCGGCCCGCATCATCGTTTGCGAGAACAACTTCCACGGCCGCACGACCACCGTCATCAGCTTCTCCACCGAGCCGCAGTACAAGGACGGATTCGGCCCATTCACGCCGGGGTTCGATTTCGTCAAGTACGGCGACGTCAACGCCCTGGAGCGGGCCATCACGCCGAGCACGGCGGCCTTCCTCGTCGAGCCGATCCAGGGCGAAGCGGGGATCGTGGTTCCGCCGGAGGGTTACCTGCGCCAGGCGGCCCGGATCTGCAAGCAGAACAACGTCCTGTTCGTGGCCGACGAGGTCCAGACCGGTTTCGGCCGCACCGGCAAGATGTTCGCCTGCGAGCACGAAGACGTCCACGCCGACATTATGGTCCTGGGCAAGGCGCTGGGCGGCGGGCTGTTCCCCGTGAGCGCGATCGTTGCGACCGAAGAAGTGATGGGCGTCTTCAACCCCGGCGACCACGGCAGCACCTTCGGCGGCAATCCGCTGGCCTGCGCCATCGCGCGCGCCGCGATGGCCGTGATGGTGGATGAGAAGCTGGCCGAGCGTTCCCACGAGCTGGGCCTGTTCCTGCAAGACGAGCTTCGCAAGATCCACTCGCCCGTCGTCGAGGACATCCGCGGCAAGGGCCTGCTCTGCGGCATCGAGATCAAGAAGTCCGCCGGACCCGCCCGACCGTACGTCGAGAAGATGTTGGCCCGCGGCATCCTCTCCAAGGAAACGCACGATCAGGTGATTCGCCTGGCGCCGCCTCTGGTCATCACCAAGGAGATCCTCGCCGAGGCTGCCGCGACCATCAAGGAAGTCCTGGGCGGCTGAGAGGCAGAGGCGCGGTCCGTAACCGTTCGATGTCGCAGAGCAACGCTTTCACGAGCGCCTCGGCGACGCGACGGCCCTTCTCGGCCGTGGCGAGCGTCGGGTCTCCGAAGATGCCTGTCGGCGAGTAGGTGCCGGTTGCGCCGCGGATGCGCGTGAGGGGGCCGTTTCCGCAAGGGTCGTAGTCCTTCACGGCGCGCGACATGTCGACGCTCTCGGGCGCGATGTGGAGCATCATCGAGGTCTCGATCTCGTCGGCGTGGGTGCCGCCCTCCTGCTGCGCCACCTCGCGCTCGATCGGACCCAACGCATCCAGCAAGTCCGTGTAGCCAAGCAGCACGCCGCCGGCTGCCAGCGCCTGGACGGCCGGGGCGAGCGCGCGCACGGTGCTGACGCCCGTGTTCAGGACGTAGAAGCGCCGGGGACCGAACCGGGCCAGCCCCTGGCAAATATCGATCACCAGATCGCGCGCCGTCTCCAGCCGCAGAGTCGTGGACCCCGGGTACTCCACGAACGCCGGGTAGTAGTGGTAGGGAATGATTGGCGCCATCACCACGTCGGCCGCCTCGAGCACGCGCGCGGCGAAGTACTGCGCCAGCTGTGCATCGTTGCCCAGCTTCAGGTGCGGCCCGTGCTCCTTGGCCGCCGCGCCGAGCGGAAGCACCACGACGCGATCGGGTGTCAGCTCTCGCTGGGCCTCTAGCCACGTCAGCTCCTCCAAGCGCACGCCGGCCATATCGGCGGGCAGGGTATCAGAACCGGACGGCCGGGTGGTGGCCGCACGCCGCAGGGGTCTCACGGGGAGAGGTTTTCTCTCCGGGAGGAGAAAATCTAGCCCCCCAGCAGGAGAGGAAACCTACACGGGCCGGCGCTACCTCGAACCGCACTCCCGCGCCGTAAAAGCGCTCCTGGAAAGAGTTCTGGTCGCTCGGCCCGTCCGCGATGTCGGGAGTTCGAACGCTGGCACGCTTCCTGTATTTGCTTCGCCGTCGTCCCCAGGAATGGAGGAAAACGACCAGGAGGAAAGCCCCGTGATGCAGAAAATCTCCACTCTCAGGATGCTGGCAGTCGCCGCGGTTCTCATCGCCAGCCTTCCCGGCCAGGCCGGCGCCCAGGCTCAGGCTCAACTCAACGTGAGCGGCCCGGACGGTCTGCGCGTCAGCATCTCCTTCGGAGACGCCGGGCTCTCCATCCAGGCGTCCGGTCTCCCGATCGGCATCAACGGCGGAAACGACCCCTTCGGAATCACCATTCCGCAGCTGGGCGGGGGCGGAATCGCCTTCGGGCCCGCAGCCCCGGCGACGGACGACACCTTCAACCCTCTCGGCAACCTGCAGCCCCGCGGCGACCCGCAGGGGAACCCGACGCTCGACGGCAAGGACGACACGGGCGGCAACCCGGGGACCGGCGTTGCACAGCCCGCGACCGGCCGGCGCTTCCAGGTCAAGGCGACGGCCGAGGGTCTCATTGGCGGAACGACCGCTCTGGGCGAAACGATCGGGAAGTGGTCCGAAGGTGCGGCGCTGCCGTCTCGCAGCGTGCTGCGCCGGAACGTCGCCGTCACCTATCTCGCCAACGGTCGTTCGAGCAGCTGCCAGGTCCTCGATGTGGGCCCGTGGAACACTCACGACGAGTACTGGAACACGCCGGAGGGCCGTCCCCAAGCCGAGAGCGGAGTCGACCGAAGAGGCCGCCGCACCAACCGCGCCGGCATGGACCTCTACAACGCCACGTGGTACGTGCTGCTGGGATTGAATTCCTACGACAAGCACCTTCTCGAGAACGTCTCCGGGCAGGTCGAGTGGGGGTTCGCGGAGTAGCGACGCTCGCGCCAATGAGCTCCTCCCGAATTCATCTCTTGGGTCTGGCCGCCTCTCTGGCCTTGGCTGCCTGCTCGCTCTCGGCGGGCGAGCTGCCGCCCGAGAGGATGCTCGAGCTGCCCGCCTTTCGACCCTTCATCCCCGAGGGCACAGTCGCCGGATCTCCTCGCACGACCTCGTCGCCCGTGCTGGCGCGGGCTGAGGGCATTCGAAGCCCGGCCGCCGGCAAGCAGCAGCTTCGGGTGGCCCTCGTCCTGCTCGATCCCCCGAAGGGGGCCGCGACTGCCGGCTCCTCGATCCCGAAGCGCCAGGTGCGCCTGGTCGTCGCCCGGCAGGAAGGGCGCGCGATGGCGCAAGAGCTGGTGCGCGAGCGCGAGGCCTACGGCGTTCACTGGGTCAAGCTCGCCGCGTGCCGGCCGGGCGCCTTGCCTGCCGTCGCCATCCAGTGGGCCGAGAACCTGGTCGACCACAGCGGCTGGATGGAGGTTTGGGCCCTCGGCGGCGTCCGCCCCGAGCTGGCCTGGTCGGGTCGCGTGGGCGGCGCCTACTTCGAGCCCGCCTCCGGCGCTGCGTCGCGAATGGTGCTCTATCAGCCCGAGCCGGATTCGCTAGTCTCTTTGCCTCGGGTGTTCGAGTGGCAGGCCGACAAGCTGGTGCCGGCCCGTGGCGCCGTGGACGCTGTCTCCGCGCGGCTCCTGAAGGACTACGACGAAGTCCTGCAGGGGTTCGCCGCCGAGCGTCCCGAGGGCGAGCCGCCGCGAATGGTCGTCGACGTCGCTCTCTCCCGCGGCCGCGTGCTGGAACAACTGGGTCGGACAGCCGACGCGCTCGCCGCCTACGAAGCCGTCTCCTCGATCGTCCCGGCGGCCGCCCCCGCCAAGGCCCGCCCCGGCGCCCACGAGGAAAACGTGCTCCGCGTCGCCGAAGCCGTCCGGCGAGCCGCCGCGCTGCGAGCCAAGGGCGGCGGGAAGTAGGGGGGGCAGGTCGCAGTGGGCGGTCGGGCGCGCCGGTACGGCCGGGTGGGGGCGGAGGACGGATGCCGAGAAGCTCGAGTTCTTGCGATTGGTTGGCGCCGAGCATCTGGAGGAATGGCTTGCGACGCTCGAACTGGTCGATGACCCAGAGGTGGAGGAGATCCTGAAGCCAGGCAAGGCCGACATCGCGGCGGGCCGAGAGCGCGAGGTTCCGCTCTGAGCGAGCCGACTTGGAAGGTTCTCTGGGCGGCCGGCTTGGTATCCATCGGTCGGTCGTGGCGGTCTTTGCCCTTGCGGACGAGGTTGACGCCGCGGGCTTCGGCGAGACGCTCCAGGGAGACTTCGCGCTTGAGGCGCTCGAGTTCGGCACCGGGGATGCGGGGCATGGGCGAGCCTCCTGTGTGGAAAACGTCAAGGGAGAAATAGCATCATTCAGTGATTCAATTTGGAGAGCGTTGCATCCGGGCCTCAATTGGCCAGGGAAGCGGATCGCGTCTTTCGTCGCATCTATGGGGTATCCAGCGAATTCGGTGACGGAGGGGATTCAGCTGATTTTCGATGTCGTGGCCCTCGGTCGTCATTTTCCT
>JACQFU010000336.1 GCA_016199905.1 Candidatus Wallbacteria bacterium | reverse complement strand
CGAGAGGCCTGCCTGGGCTCGTGGACTCGGTTCGTCGATTGGGTTCGAACCCTCGAGTGCCCAGAGGCGGAGCCGTTCGTAGAGCTCATCGCCGATGGAGCTGTGACAGAGGTCAACGGTCTGGCCAAGCGCCGAAGCCCACGACCTGCTCCATGGACCGCCGGGGCAACGGCGTCTCCGTGCCATCGGGCCATCCGAGTCCAACGACTCCGGCGATGTGAGCTCGCTCGGGAATTCCGAACTCGCCTCGCATGGCCGGAGCGTCGAATCCGCCCAGCCAGAAGCCCTGGAGACCCACGCTCAGCCCGGCGAGCAGCAACTGATGTCCGAAGATGGCACCGTTGAGCACTGCCGAAGCCCGAGCATCCTCATAGTAAGAGCGAACAAAAGCGATCTGGGTCTCGCGTTCGTCGGGGGCCCATCGACCGCTGCCGACCAGCTCGTCGACGGCCCGAGGCACTTCGTCCCGGAAGACGGCAGGGTCGACGGCGCAGATCACAGCCAGGCCCGCAAACGCGATCTGAGGTTGGTCGAAACAGCAGCGCCGCAGGCGAAGCAACTGGGGCTGACCCTGGCAGACGATGGGTCTCCACGGTTGCAGGTTGAACTCCGAAGGGGCCGCGAGAGCAGCCTCCAGGAGGGTCCGAACGAGCTCGGCGCCGACGTGTTTCGCCGCAAAGCGTCGAGTGGTCGCCCGTAGCCTCAGCGTTTCCAGGAAGTACGGGTGGGTTCCGGGGGCGGGAGCAAGTTGGCCGAGGAAGCCGTTCGCCGGCCGGGCCATGATCCAGGGTCGCACGTCGGCCGTCTCGACTCCCTCCCGCACGAAGGGGTCGTTTGCGGCAAATGAACTGGCCGCATCCGCCGAGTCGAAAAGCCCGACGATCATGCCTCCGTCTTGCGCGTCGCTGAATGGACCCGCGGCAATCAGACGTCCCTCATCGGCGAGCGTCGCGAGGTGGCGGCAGTGCCGTTGGACCAGCTCGGGTTCGAACGGAGCCGCCCCTGCGGTTGGATGAAGGAAGATCGCAAATTCGGGCATTGCCGTTCTCCTGTTCCGTCGAGCTCGACTCAACGCGTTAGCTGCAGTCCCAGGCCGGCCGCGACAAGCGCCAGGGGGATGCCAATGGCTCCACACGCAAAGATCGCAGCCGAGGTGTCGGCCCCCCGGCGACGCGCCACGACCAGGCCCACGCAAACAACGTTGGCCAGGATCGCCAGTCCGCCGCTCACGTACTTCAGTGCCCGTGCCGGGCTCACGCCGACGCTATAGGCCAGCCATGACCCACTGAGGGCGACGCCGGCCAGGATCGGAGCCTCGATCAACAAGTCGATCCGGTAGTGCAACTCGGCCACCATGTGGTTCCAGTCTGGTCCGCGCCGGCCGACCCGTTCGAGAACCATTTCGCACAGCACGACTGCTCCCCACATCGCGACCAGGATCAGGTGCATCGTGACCATCTTGGCCGTCAGGCTATCCCGGTCGAATCGGAAACGTCAAGCAATGGGAAGAACGTCGACCTGATTGCGGCGAAGCTGGCGGCTATCGCGGCCAGCGGTCGAGAGCGACTGGCCGGTCGTGAAACCTGCGTGGCGTCATGGAAGATCTCTCTTCGTCGCCTTGGATGCATGCACGACCCGCATCACTGCGGCATTCGTGCCCCCCGGGACCCTGCTCTGGGACTGGACGTGAAATCATCCCTGGCCACGAAGCGGAATTGAGAGCCATCCGCTGGCTTCCAACCCAATTGCCGCCGGGCCCGAAGCTGCGCCGCCGCGGTGTGCTAGCATGGTGCCGTGGTCCGGCGTGTTCGATCCGGTTCTCCTTACGAGGACAAAATGACCTCACGTGGGAGCGAAAACCCGCATCACTCCGTTGTTGCCCTCAGAGAAAGGGCGAGTTCTGTCTGGCGCTTTCATGGATCCCGGGGGGACATGTCGGGATCTCTGATGGGAGGCCTAGGGCGGGCTTATGTGGCCTTCGAAATGATACGGAGCTATTTCCGAATCGGCTTGGCCGGAGGGACATGCCCGGGGCGCCCGGGCTGTTTGAGGAGTTCCTGCAAGCAGGGGTTGGTAGCAGACCAATGAGGTTCGCCCAATGAACTTTGCCAGTCTCCCCGAGACGCGAGCCGGTCTTCATACAGTCGCGGACCAAGCCTCTGAGTTCCTGGAATCTCTGTCCACTCGTCATGCCTGCGGCACGATAACTCCTATGGAGTTGTTTCGCGCCATGGACAGACCTTTCCCGGAAGACGGCTCACCGGCCGATTTGGTCATTCGCGAACTGATCAACGATGTCGAACGTGGGTTGGTCGCCAGCGCCAGCCCACGGTACTTCGGATTCGTTGTGGGCGGCGCGACGCGCGCGAGCCTGATGGCCGACTGGCTCACGTCAGCCTGGGACCAGAACGCGCAAGTCTACACAACCTCGCCAGCAGCCGCAACCGCAGAGGTCATCGTCGCACGATGGCTCATCGAGCTGCTGGGGCTGCCCGCGCAATCATCTGTCGGGTTCGTAACGGGCTGTCAGATGGCAAACTTCACGGCCCTGGCGATCGCGAGGAACGCCGTGCTCGAACGTGCTGGGTGGGATTTGGGCAAGCAGGGTCTATTCGGCGCCCCGCCCGTCGTGGTGCTCATGAGTGAATGCGGCCATGCGACCGTCCGATCCGCGCTGCTCATGACGGGTGTCGGTTCCGCGCAAATCCGCGACATCCAGGCTGATTCAGAGGGTCGGATGAGGCTACCCGCTCTCGAAAAGGAAATCCGGCGTGCGACGGGACAGCCAATGATCCTTTCGCTCCAGGCCGGCAATGTCAATTCCGGCGCTTTCGAGCCAATAGATGCCATTGTCGAGCTTGTGCGGGCGGAGAATGCGTGGATCCACATTGATGGCGCGTTCGGGCTGTGGGCGGCTGTCTCTCCCGAACTGAGGATACACCTGCAGGGCGTGAAGTGCGCTGATTCCTGGGCCACCGACGCGCACAAATGGCTGAACGTTCCGTATGACTCCGGCATTGTGATCGTGAGAAATGCCGCGCAGCACCGCAGGCTCAAGACGAGCCGCTGCTCCTACGCTGGCGAGGAATCGGAGGATAGACGGGACGGCTCGACCTGGGTTCCCGATAACTCCCGGCGGGCCAGGGCATTCGTACTCTATGCGGTGCTTCGAGAGTTGGGACGATCCGGGGTTCGAGAGGTCGTCGAGCGGTGCTGCAGGCTGGCACGGCAGTTCGCTTTTGGAGTCGCCCGGCTTCCATGCGCGCAGGTGTTGAACGATGTAGTCCTCAATCAGGTGCTCGTCAGATTCAGCTCTCCCGAGCTCAACGATTGCGATGCGTTTCAGCGGGAGATTGCTGGGCACGTGCAAGAGGAGGGTAGGTGCTGGCTGGGGACAACCACTTGGCACGGGCAAGTGGTATTGCGTGCGTCAATCTGCAACTGGTCGACGACGGAGGACGATATCTCGATGTTGCTGGAGGCCTTGGCGCAAGCGGTTCGGAAGGTCATGGCGGACGCTCCGAGCCTGAGAGTCGACGCAGGGTCTTGACGGAGGAACCTTCTGATCGCGCGAACCGGGAACTCTGTATGGATTCCCTATGGGCTCGTCCTGGTGCCCCTGTTGTTGCTGTTGTTGGCGAGTCTTGGCGCATTGGCTGGCAGCATGACCCGGCAGCGTCAACTCGTCGAGCGAGAACGCACGGCTCGCCTGGCGACGCAGGCCTCACACCTGGAACGGCACTACTCGGAACGTCTCGCATCCTTGCGCGCCAGGCTCGATGTCAGCGAATCAGCCGCGGGTTGCACCGTAACCAGCTCTCCCCTGGACCAGCCCGGTGTGCCGGCCTGGGCCGTGGCGGTGCTGGTTCAGGACGGCCGGGGGATGATCCTGCCCGGTCCGATCGCGAGCCCGAGACCCGCCGGACGCGCGCTGTCGACGACGCCGCAGTCCTGGCTCACCAGAGCGCAACAGGTCGAGTTCGCCGAGGCACGGCCGCTGGACGCACTCTCGCTGTATCGTGAGACGGCCCTGGCCTCCGGCTCACCGGAGGAGGCGGCGCAGGCTCTGGTCGGCGCCATTCGCTGCCAGCGACAACTGGGGCGTTTCGATGGCGCGATCGGAGACGCGGAGCGCCTGGAGAAACTCTTCGGGGACGTGGTGAGCCTCACGGACGTCCCGTATAGACTTGTGGCCCGCCAGATGCGGGCGCGGATCCTGCTGCTCGATTGGCAACAAGGAAGTCGGGGGTCGCCCGTGCGGTGCGTCCACGCCGTTCTGGATCTGCTGATGGACCTCGGCATGGATCGCTACCATCTGGAACATGAGACCGGTCTGGCGCAGCGGGCAGTCGTCGAGTTGCTGTGGAGCGAACTGGACAGCGCCCTCGCCCCGGGGGATCGAGGGTGGACCGAGGCGATCCGCGCCAGAGCGCGGCTGTGGCGATCCCCGCTGGCGGCTCGACTGGGTCGTCTGTACGACGCGTGGACGCCGCAGTTGGATTCCTTGCTCGCCGACACGCAGCGCGGCGGGCCTTACGCAGTTGTCGCCGCCCACCGCATCGCCGGCGATCGGACCACCCTGATCGTCGTCGATCGGCAACTGCTAGCGTCAGCGTTACGAGACCTCGTCGACCCGGACGTGGCGCTGGTTCCATGTCAATCGGGTGCTCCGCTGCCGTGGCTACCGGGTCAATCGCTGGCGCTGGCTGGAGCGGCCGGGGGCCGCGACGAGGCCAGCATGGTTCTCGCCGCTGTCGGTCTGACCTTGCTGACACTGCTGGCCGTGATCGGCGTTTCACTCATGGCTGCGCGCGCCCGTGCAGCCGTTGCTCTGGCGACCGGACGCTCACTGTTCTTGGCCCGATTCTCTCATGAACTGAAGACTCCCCTCACCTCCATTCGCCTGCTCAGCGAGGGGCTGGTGCAGGGACCCCACGAGGACTCGGCGACCACCAGGCGCCACCTCGGTCTGGTCGCCCGCGAGGCCGCGCGCCTGGAGCGACTGCTCCTGAACGTGCTGGCCTATTCCCGAGATCTCGTCGACACAGCCGGCCGCCACCCGATCCTGGAGCCCTGCGATCTCGACGAGCTGGTCGAGGACGCGCTGGCGGTTCTTCGACCAGCCGTTGGAAACAGCTCCATCGCGTTCGAACCGTCGGACGACCCGCTCGTGGTAGCGGGCGACCGTGACGCGCTCACACGCGTGGTGATCAACCTCGTCGCCAACGCCCTTCGTTTCACCCCGGAAGGCGCCGCGGTCGACGTGAGTTGCGCGCCCGTCGATGACCGCGTACGACTGTCGGTGCGCGACCGCGGCCCCGGCGTGCCGTCGGATCGGACGCGTCAGATCTTCGAGCCATTCTACCGAGCGGCCGCCGGAGCCTCGACGCACGAGGAAGGTCTGGGACTCGGGTTGTTCATCAGCCGCACGATTGTCGAGCGTCACGGTGGCACCATCCGCGTGGCCACGTCCACCGAAGGCGGCGGCGCGACGTTCGTCGTCGATCTGCCCCGCTCCCCGGCCCCGGAGGTGGCTCGGCCGTGACGCGGATCCTTGTCGTGGAGGATGACACGGCCATCACCGAGGGGCTGCGGTTCACGCTCGACGCCGCGGGCTTCGAGGTCGACGTGGTCCAGGACGGCGAGAGCGCGCTACAGGCTATCCGGACCACCCCGCCGGAAGTAGTGATCCTGGACCTCGGCCTGCCTGGCCTGGACGGTCTAGAGGTGCTGAAACGGCTGCGCCAGCGCGGCCCTTCCATCGCTGTGCTGGTGCTCACGGCGCGCTCGATGGAGCTGGACAAAGTGCGCGCCCTCGACCTGGGCGCCGACGACTACGTCACCAAGCCGTTCGGTCTCGCAGAGCTGATGGCGAGGATCCGGGCCCTGCTGCGGCGGCCCGCCTCCCAGGACCCCGCTAGGGCGAAGATCGTTTTCGGCGAGATCGAAGTCGATCCCCGGCGTTACACGGCGATGCGGGCCGGCCGGCCGCTGGAGCTGACGGCCCGCGAGTTCCGGCTCCTCGAGTATCTCTTCCACAACCGAGGATTGGTGCTGAGCCGCGAACAGATCCTCGACAACGTCTGGGGCCGTGACTGTGCATCGGGCCCACGCACGGTCGACGTTCATCTGGCCAAACTGCGCAAGAAGATCGAGCGGCAGCCGGATGACCCGAAACATCTCGTGACGGTGCGCGCGGCGGGGTACACGTTTCGAGTCTGAGGTGCGGATTTCACACGAGTTTCACAATCCCGAAACGGGGCCTTGGCGAAGGCAGGCGATACTTCTCGCAGGTCCACCTTCCGTGGACTGGCAAGACTGGAACCGTACGGAGGGACTTTCTGAACGCGCGAACGGATAGCTATCATGCCCTGCCCATCCAGCTCCGTGCATTTCTTCTCGACCGGGCCGTAGGCGCAGACGTGCATCCCATCAGTTTTCACCAGCGCAAGCTTGTCGGCGCCCTCCTGGGGGTCGTGCTCCTGGGCGCGCTCCCCGATCGCGGCTGGAGCCAGCCGCTCAGGCTCTCGCTTGCCGATTGCGTCCGACTGGCCGTCGCGAGCAATCTGGACCTGGCTGCCAAGAGGCTCAAGAAAGATGAAGGGCAACTCTCGCCGGCAGTGGCCAGGCGGCTCATCATCCCGACGCTGTCCGCCGGGGTCGGCAGAACGCTCGCCGGCGGGCGGAACCTCGAGTACGACCTGAAGCTATCCAAACGCGGACTGGACGGAACCGAGTACGGAATCTCCGTCGCCGGCGGCCAGGCTCTCGAGCCTGCCTCCAGCTCGTCGAATCAGATATCCTTCACCCTCTCGCGGCCGCTGCTGAAGAACTTCGGAGCCCATATCTTCGGGTTCGAGGTGGATCTGGCGAAGGTCGATTCCGAGATCGCGCTCCAGCTCTTCAGAGCCGAACTCGACGAGTTCGTCTCTCAGCTCGCCGACGTGTACTTCGATCTTCACTTCGCCGTGCGCAACTACCGGATCCAGCAGCAGGCGTACGACAGAGCTGTCGAGCAGTTCGCGGACACCAGCAGAGACATCGAGAAGGGGGTCCTCCCGGCGAGCGCTATCTTCCTCGTCGAAGAGAACGTTGTGCGCTTCGACGTGAAGAAGCGAGAGGCTCAGAGGGACATCGCCGTTCGGCAGATGACGCTATCTTCGCTGCGGAATCTCCCCGTTGCCGAGGAGCATCCGATGGAACCGAGCGAGACGATGAAGAGGGAGGCTCCGCGCGCCGGGCCGCTCGATAGATCGATCCGAAGGATTCTGGAGCACAACCCGAACTACAGGATCCGGGTCTCGAGTCTGGACAGGTCGCGGATCGAGCGCGACTATTATCGAAACCAGGTCCTTCCCCTGCTCAACGTGCTGCTGGATCACACGCTGAACGACGGTATCGCCGGCAGACGCGACAACGAAACAATCGTGGGCCTCCGGCTCGAGCTTCCGCTGTCACGATCGGCGGACCGCGCGCAGTCGGAGAAGTTCCGTCTGAGGGCGCTGCAGGTGGAAGCCTCGCTCGCGGAACTGGCGACGAGCCTCTCGTACGAGGCCAAGAAGCTGGAGCTAGACCTCGACCAGCAGGCCCAGATCTTGAAGCTCAAAGAGAAGGCGATCGGGCTCTCCCAGAAAAAGCTCGATGCGGAGATGGAGAAGTATCGCAACGGCATCACGACCCTCGCCGAGACCGTCCGCTTCCAGCAGCAGCTCGAGGAATCGCAAATCGACGAGACCCAAGCCCTGGTCGCGTTCAACAGGCTGATCCTCCGGAGGCTCAAGCTCGAAGGCTCGCTTGCGGAATCGTTCGAGGTCACGATCAGGTAGATCGTTTCATGATCGAGCTGAACGACGTTCGGAAGAACTACAAGCTGGGAGACGTGGACGTCGAGGTCCTCAAGGGTGTGACCCTGTCGGTCGACGAGGGTGAGCACGTCTCGATCATGGGCCCCTCCGGCTCGGGCAAGTCCACGCTGCTGCACATCCTGGGCTGTCTGGACACTCCGACCTCCGGCGTGTACCGGTTGGCCAATCGCGACGTTGGACGTCTGACGGACAGCCAGTTGGCCACGGTCCGGGCTAGAGAGATCGGTTTCGTCTTTCAGCAGTTCTGCCTGATCAAGTATCTGTCCGTGCTGGACAACGTCGTCCTCGCCCTCGAGTACCTCAACGTCGAGTACCGGGAAGCCAGACGCACGGCGATCTCATGGCTGGAGCGCGTTCACCTGGGCCATCGACTCACTCACGTCCCTCGCCAGTTGAGCGGGGGGGAGCGACAGAGAGTCGCCATCGCCCGGGCGGTCTCCAAGACGCCCAAGCTGGTGCTCGCCGACGAGCCCACGGGCAATCTCGACAGCCGAACGCAGGAAGAGATCATCGAGCTCTTCGGGGAGCTCAATCGCGATCTGGGTCTCACGATCATGGTCATCACCCATTCGCCCGAAGTGGCCGCGCGCACCCGGCGGACGATCGCGCTCAAGGATGGGGCGGTCCGGTGAGAGCTCTTCGCCTGCTGCTGCTGCTGTCGGCGTCCGTCGCCTCGCTCTGCGTCGCGGATGAGACCTATGTCGGCGAGATTGTTCCCAAGGATTTCGTGCCGCTGCTGGCTCCGCCCAACACCATGAGCCTGCCTCACTGGGGAAGCTACTCCAACGGGATCCAGCTCCTCGACGTGAAGCCCGAGGGCGAGCGGGTGCGGAAGGACGACGTGGTCGCGACGTTCATGTTTCGGCACGAACCGGCACGGGAGCAGTTGGACCGGCACCTCGCCCAGCTCAAGGCCGAGAGGGACGAGGAACTCCTAACCCTGGAGCACAACCTGGCGGGTCTCGAGAACGACCTCGTCAGACAGCGGATCAAGTCCGCCCAGCTTCGCCTGGACCTCTTGAAGAAAGGCTCTCTGTCCAAACTGAAGCTCAGGCTACTCGAGCATGACCTCGAGCTCGCTCTCCAGGACGAGCGCATCTTCGAGCGTAAGGTGAGCGCCATGAAGGTCAAGCTCGAGTGGACGCGCGGGCACCGCGAGGGAGAGATCCGGATGTGGATGGGCTATCTCGAGGTCTTCAAAGGCACGAAGGCGCACTTCACCGCGAAGTCGCCCGTCGCCGGCACCCTTCACTATCCGACGCTCGCCGCCCAGAAGCGAAAGGTGCTAAAAGGCGACCAGATGAACTCAGGGGTTCACTACCTCTCCGTCGTGACCTCTGGCCGCTCGGAGGTTCGATTCTTCATCCCGGAGGATCGGTCGGGCGGCGTCCGGGTCGGCACGAAGCTGCTCATCGAGGGTCTGGGCCCCTCCGAGGTAACGGCGTCGGTCGCCAAGCTTGCCGTGTTTCCGGAGCGAGTCGGGGATGCGTTGCGGGACTACCGATTGCCTAATGCATGGGATAAGGTCTTTGCTGCGACCGCGGACGTGTCTGTGGACTTCGCCGCTTGCACGAACAAGCTCGTCAAGGTGAGGCTAGCCCCGTGAGAGTGTCGTCGTACTTGAAGGGCAGCGTCACCCACTTTCGGACCAACGTCGTGAGAACGCTTCTCACGCTCCTCGGCATCGTCTTCGGCGTGGCCTCCGTGATCGCCATGATCACGATCGGCGAGGGAGCCCAGAGACAGATTCTGAGCAACATCGAGGCGATGGGGGCAACGCTCGTGCACATCGTGCCGTCCGACGTCGACGAGGGGAAGATCTCCCAGATCATCAACGATTCGCGCGGGCTGTCATTGGCCGACGTGGGCGCGATCGAGAGCACTCTTCCCATGCCAGGAAGACGACTGGCGTTCTTCAAGAAGGTGCCGATTCGTGTCACGAACCTACCGATCCAGACCACCGATCTGAACGTCTACGCCACGAGCGACGCGCTCAGGAGCATCACGGGTCAGGAGATACTGTTCGGAAGGGACTTCTTGCCCTTCGACTCACAGTCGTGCGCGGCGGTGAGCCTCCTGACGGAGTCCTACGCCAGGCGGTTTCTGGGCCAAGCGAACGAAGCGGTCGGTCGATTCATCCGGCTGAACTATCGGTGGTTTCAGGTCATCGGCGTCGTCGGCAGGCCCCGACCGGCGGGGAATGACCCGGTCGAGGTCAAGCTGCCGGCCAAGATCGAGAACTACCAGGACGCCGTGTTCCTTCCCCTGTCGAGCTACCGCTCGCGCCTCGAGTCCCCGAGGATCTACGGAGAGCTCAGCGGGATACTCGTCGACTGTCGTAATCTCGCCGAAACGAACCGGGTCAAGAGCGTCCTGGAGAAGGTCCTCGCGTCGGCTCACCGCGGCGTCCGAGACTTCACGATCGTGTCGCCCAAGGAGCTGCTCGAACAGCAGAGGGCGGCCCAGGCCATCTTCAACGTCGTTCTCCTGAGCATCGCCGCGATCTCCCTGCTGGTGGGCGGGATCGGGATCATGAACATCATGCTGGCCAACGTGATGGAACGTCGCTCGGAGATCGGGATCCGCAGGGCGCTCGGGGCCAAGAAGCGGCACATTGTCATCCAGTTTCTCCTGGAGGCGGTGCTGGTGTGCCTCATTGGCGGCGTGATGGGGATCGTCCTGGGAGTTGCGGTCAGTCTGGGGATCCTGCGGTTCACCCAGATCCCGATCGCCTTTTCCACCACGCCGATCGTCGCGTCGTTCGTCATCTCGATGTGCGTCGGTCTTCTCTTCGGTATCCTTCCCGCCAAGCGGGCCGCCGAGGTCAATCCAGTGGAGGCGCTCCACAACGAATGAAAGGGGTCTCGATGTCTGGAAGAGGTCTCGTCGCCGCGATCGCGGTCGCCTTCGAGCTCTGCTCTCTGGCCGGAATCGTCCGCGCGGATCCCGACGAAGGCTTCACCGTCGGCGTGTCGAAAGGGGACTGCATCGAGTTCCTCCAGACCCACGGTGAGCTCGAGGCGATCTCCAAGGTCGCGATTCACGTTCCCGAGATCGACGAGTACTTTCTGACGGTCAAGGAGGTTCTCGACAACGGAACCAAGGTGAAGAAGGGCGATCTCGTCCTGGAGATGGACGACGGGAAGTTCAGGCAGGAGCTGGAGACCGCGCGGCAGGAGTTCGAGCTCGCCGAAGCGGAGCTGAAGAGCGGGCGGTTCGCGCTGGAAGACGAGAAGATCGGCCTGGACCTGGAGCTGGAGCGCAAGCGGATCGCCCTGGAGAAGGAGAAGACGATGGTCGTGCGCGACTCCACCGTGATCTCCAAGGTGGATCTTCGTAAGGCCGAGCTGGCGGTGGAGCTGGCGGAGCTGGAGCTGAACCAGGCGCGCAAGAGCCGAAAGGAGTTCGACAGGAAGTACGAAGTCAACATCAAGGTGAAGACTCTGAAGGTGGAGGAGGCCAAGAGAAAGATCGACCAGGCCAATGTCAAGATCGCGAAGTCGCGGATCACGGCCCCTCGCGATGGTGTGATCTACAAGCCGTTCGTCACGCTGAACAACGAGAAGGGGCGCGTGGAGAGAAACAAGGTGGCCAGGCCGGGCGACCTGCTCCTGGAGATCCCGAGCTTCGAGAAATTCCAGGGCGTCTGCTACGTTCCCTCGAGCGATTTCAAGTTCGTCGGTGTCGGTGACAAGGTGCGACTCTGGTTGACCGTGATGCCGGAGCGCGAGTTCTCCGCCCGGATTACCGAGAAGGACCCGTATCCGATGACCCGAAACGAGAGGCTGGGCCAGAACGACCCCGAGGGATACCTCAAGGAATTCAAGGTGACGTTCGCGATCGACGGAAAGGACGGCGCCTTCCGCCAGGGTCTCACGTTCACGGCGCGTATCGAGAGCATTGTGGCGCCTGACTGCCTGTTCATTCCCAGGGCGGCACTCTTCGAGAACCCAGCCGGTGGGGAGTCCGTGTTCGTCAAGACCGCCCAGGGTTGCGAGATGCGTGCGGTCAAGGTGACCGTGAGGTCGCTCTCCCACGCGGTGATCGCTCAGGGGCTCTTTCGGCAGGACCGCGTTGTTCTGGCACCGGAAGAGGTGAGTCGACGCTCGATCGGCGGGGAAGGGCAGCCGGGCCAGGAGGTCTCTCCGAAACCCACTCCCGGCCGGTAGTCGAGTCCCGAAAGCGGGCACAGGAAGGATGCGGATTTCACACGAGTTTCACAATCCCGAAACGGGCCCTTGGCGAAGGCAGGCGATACTTCTCGCAGGTCCACCTTCCGTGGCCTGGCAAAAAGGAGGATCGCGATGAAGAGGAGAGCGGCGGCGTTGACGGTAGCTTGCGCGGTGCTCGTACTGATGGGAGCGCGTCAGTCGTGGGCCGGCGAGGCACCGGGTGTTCGGTTGCGGATGGCCCAGCACTACGAGCTGATTGAAGGAGAGCTGGATCGGGCCCTGGCGATCTACGTGGAGCTCGAGAACAGTCCGGGGGCGATCGGGCAGCAGGCAACCGTTGGACTTGCGAGGACGTTGCAGAAGCTGGGTCGTGGCCAGGAAGCCAGGCGCCGGCTCGCGACCATCGAGGAGTCCTCCTTGAAGGGGTCGCTGCGGGCGCAAGTACTGGCGCTGCGCGGTTTTCTGGGGGCTGCCGCCACGGAGTCGAAACCCGGCGCAGCCGGACTCGTAAGCGTCCGCGTGAAGCGCGCGCCGGGAATGCCGGGACAGGGCGCGGAGTCGAGCACGGTTACCCTCAATTTCGCGGACGCCAAGCTCGGCGATGTGGTCAGCCAGGTGGCTCGAGGCGCAAACCTGGATGTCGTGGTTTCCCCATCCATGTCCGGCCGCAGGATCACGGCTCGACTCTCGCGCGCAGAGCCCGTCGGGGCGCTGCGCGTGCTGGCTCACGCCGCGGGCGCTGAGCTGGGCGAGTGGGCTGGCACCATCACGCTCGCCGCGCCCGACGAGATCGGCCGCATGGTCCTGGGGCGCAGCTCGGCCGGCTCTCCGCCCTCGACTGCCACGGTGGTCCTGGTCGCCGCCCGCATCTACGCCCCGGCGCGGGGCGATGCGCCCCGAAAGCTGTTGTCCAAGCCAAGCGTCGCCGTGCGCGATGGAGAACTGGCCCGAATTCAAGTCCGAAGCAGTCACGCCAAGACCTCCGGTGCCGGGCGCGTGCCCGTCGACGAGGATCAGTTCGATCTCGATCTGCAAGTGAAGCCCACCGTGGGTCTCGACTCGGACGATGTCAAACTCGACGT
>JACQFU010000335.1 GCA_016199905.1 Candidatus Wallbacteria bacterium | reverse complement strand
TGGAGCACATCGATCACCCCGACGACCGCCTCCGCCGTAAGCTCTTGCGGGCGATCGCCCGGCTGCACACCAACCTGGGCCGGCCCGACGTGGTGCCCTGGAGCCGGATGCGGACGCGCATCGTGGACGAGTTGAAGTACACCTTCCAGACCCTCCAGGACAGGGAGATCATTCGGACGGCCTTCCCGGGATGGTTGATGGAGGACACGTTCGCCCACGACCTCTTCCGCTCCAAGGACAGGCTCTGGAGCCTGCTGGCGCTCTCCCACGACCCGGGCGTCATCGGCCCGTGCAGGCGCAGCCTGGAGATGGGCAACCCGTCGCAGCGCTCCAACGCTCTGGAGGTGCTGGACAACACGCTGGAAGAGCCGCTGAAGACGCCGTTCCTGGCCTTGCTGGAAAGCCGTTCGCCGCGGGAGACGGTAGCGGCGGGACGCCGGCAGTTCCAGCTCGCGACGGTCGTCCCGCAGACCTGGCTCTTGCAAAACTTAAAAGGTGGTGCTGGCTGGCACCGGGCCGTGGCGCTGGACTGCATCGGCTTGCACCGGGTGCGAGCCTTGACCGAGCATGTCAAAGAAGCGATGAAGGACCCGGTGATGCTCGTCCGCGAGACGGCGCTCTGGGCGGCGGTCCGGCTGATGGGAACCGGCGCTACGGACTTGCTCCGCGAGGCCGGCGGGGACTCGGAGCCGATGGCCAACCGGCTGACCCGGTGGTTGCGGGATCTGGTGCTCGATCCGGACAGCGCAGACAAATCGACTGGAGGTCGTGCCTTGCTCACCACACTCGAAGAAGTCGTATTCATGCGGCACATCCCGATCTTCCAGGGCGTGGCGGCCGAGCACCTGGCGGCGCTGGCCGAGCTGACGGAAGAAGTGTTCGCCGGGCCTGGCCAGGAGATCGTGCAGCAGGGCGATCCCGGAGACAGCATGTTCCTGATCGTCAGCGGGCAGGTCGAGGTGCTGGTCGACGGCAAGCGAGTCGGTCTGCTGGGTCCTCGCGAGTGCTTCGGCGAGATGGCGCTCATCGACGGGGAGACGAGGTCCGCGACGGTGAAAGCGTTGGAGTCTACGGACCTATTGACTCTCGGTCACGACGAGTTCCACGAGTTCCTGGAAGAGCGCTCGGAAGTGGCGTCGAACGTGCTCCGCATTCTCTGCCAGCGCATCAGGCTCCTCAACCAGCAGCTGGTCTCGCCGGGCGCTGCGGCGCCCGCGGGCGGGCAAGCGCGCTGAACCGATGAGGCTCTCCCGGCGCGCGCTTCTGGCTGGCGCCGTTCCGCTGGCAGCCGGCGCCGCAGGGGTCTGGTCGCTCGCCCGGAGCGGCGCGTTTTCGCCCGCGGCGCCGTCCCCCATCGGAGGGAGCATCGTAGGCCCCAGCTCCTCCATCGGCCATCTGCTGCGAGGCGGGTTGGGCTCCCTGCCCGCCCCCACCGAGGAGACCCACGTGCCCGTTGCCATCTTCGGCGGAGGCATCTCGGGACTTTCGGCCGGTTGGAAGCTGGACCGTGCCGGCTTTCGCGACTTTCGCGTCTTCGAGCTCGAGGAGCGCGCCGGCGGCACGGCGGCCTACGGCGAGACGCCCGTGTCCGCCTATCCGTGGGGCGCCCACTACGTGCCAGTCCCCGGCCCGCACGCCCGGGCCGTGCGAGAGCTGTTCGAGGAGCTGGGCGTCATCAAGGGCCGCTCCCCCAACGGCGAGCCACTTTACGAAGAACGATACCTCTGTTTTGCGCCGCAGGAACGGCTGTACCAGAAAGGACGCTGGCGCGAGGGGCTCTACCCTTGGCTGGGCTCCTCGCGCGCCGACCAGGACGAGCTGGCCGCATTTCGCGCCGAGATGTCGCGCTATCGAACCGCGAAGGGGGCCGATGGCCGGCCGGCTTTCGCATTGCCCATCGAGGCCAGCAGCCGCGACCCGGCGCTCCTGGCCCTCGACCGTCAATCGATGAAGCAGTTCCTCGACGAGCGAGGGTATCGCTCCGAACGGCTGCGCTGGTACGTCGAGTATGCCTGCCGCGACGACTACGGCTGCACTCTGGCGAACACCTCCGCCTGGGCGGGAATCTTCTACTACGCCAGCCGCTCGACGCCGGACGAAGGGCCCGACGAGGGGCAAGTGCTGACCTGGCCGGCGGGCAACGGTTGGCTCGTCAAGCGGCTGGAGGAGCGCCTCGGCGCCCGAATCGAGCGAGGCAGCCTGGTCTGCCGCGTGGAGCCCGAGACCGGCCCGGGCGGGGTCGCGGGCGCCCGCGCGGACGTCTTCGACGTCAAGAGTCGAAGGATGCGACGCATCCACTCACGCTACATCGTCCTGGCACTTCCGAAATTTGTGGCCAAGCACCTGCTGCCGCCCGAGCCCGGCGGCCCGATGGAAGCGTTCAGCTACTCGCCCTGGGTCGTGGCCAACGTCAGCGTCAGCCGACTGCCGCAGGGGCGAGGCGCCCCCCCCGCCTGGGACAACGTCTTCCACGACAGCGAGTCCCTCGGCTACATCACCGCGACTCACCAGCACCTCACCGCCCACCCCGGTCCGAGCGTGCTCACCTGGTACATGCCCCTGGTGCGCGAAGAGCCGGCGGCCGCGCGCGCGCGCATGCTCGCCACGCCCTGGGAGACGTGGAGGCAGTCGATCGTGGAGGACCTGTCGCGAGGCCATCCGGGTATCGAACGCGACATCCGGCGGATCGACGTGATGCTTTGGGGCCACGCGATGGTCCGCCCAACGCCGGGGTTCCTCTGGGGGCCCGAGCGCCAGGCCGTCTGCGAGCGCGCCGGTCCGATCCTGCTGGCTCACTCCGACATGTCCGGATTGCCCCTGTTCGAAGAGGCTCAGTATCGGGGAGTCGCCGCCGCCGAAAAGGCGCTCGCGGGGCTGGGACTGAAGTTCGAGAGCTCGCTCTGAACGCAAAGAGCCGGCCCCTCGAGGAGGGACCGGCTCGGGAAGCGGGCCGCGGGACGCTCAGTGGTTCATCCCGACGAGGATCTGCTCGATCAGGTCGCGGGGCAACTGCATCGTGAGGCTCACGCAGCATCCCTCGCGAGCGATCACGATGGAGCGCAGGATCGCGCCGTGCTGCGGGTCGTTGCCGGCCCGGGCGAGCAGCATCTGGACGATGTTCTCGAGGTGGGTCTTGACGCCCTGGGCTCCGGCCTCGTCGTCGCAAGCGGCGTCGAGCTGAAGCTTGACCGACTTGTCTTGCTCCTCGCGCAGCGTGCCGGTGACGTGCTTGATTGCGGCCAGAGGGGCGGTCATCTGGTTGGCGAGCGCCGACTGGCGGACGTGAGCGGGGATGTCGACGGAGAGGCAGGCGAAGTAGTTCTTCGGCAAGACCGTGTGGTTGCGCTCGCCGAAGCTCTGGGCGGAGCCGCTCACGGTGTCCACGATTGCCTTGGCCAGCTTGTGCTGGTCGGCCATGTCGTAGGAGAGCAGCGAGTGGGCTTCGTCGAGCGAGGCGATCTCGAGCGTCTCCTTCTTCTTGGGAAGCTTGGCGTGATTCAGGATGACGCCGCGGTAGGCCTCCTGGCTCAACTCGGCTCCCTGAGCCTTGAGGAACTCGACGGCCTTGCAGACGTCGACCTGTCCGCGAGCGACCAGGCCGAAGGCGCGGTCGTCGTCCTTCTCGAAGTCGAAGGCGATTCCGACCTCCTGCACTTGCTTGCGAGGATCGGGCATCCCCTGCGAGATCAGCCTGTCCAGCTCGCGGGCCAGGCTGCCCGTCGTGAAGTGAGAGCCGAAGCTGCTCATGATGTTCTCGACGCTGACGAACGCCGCGCCGGTGGAGCTGGCCGGGATCATACTGGCGATCGACCGAGCCGATTCCTGAGCGAAGCTGGCGGCGGCGAGAGAGACGAAGAGTACGGCGGCGAGACCGCGCTGAATGACAAGTCCGTGCTGGATCATGGTGCCCACGAATTCCTTTCTGAAGTGCAAGGGTGACAGGATGAAAGAGAAAGGGATAACAGGTGCTCGAGCCATCGCTCGATACAGACTGCGGCCTGGATGGCCACCCACGGTTCACCGCTGGAACCAGACAGGGTCTGGCTACTCGGTCCCGGGACGACGCTTGGCGACTTTCCCGAGGGCCTGGCCCCTGCCGGATTGGGCTTCTTGTTCGCTTTCCTCCGGCTGCGGTGCTCCGATTTGCCAGGATTATAAGGACGCCCGGACAAACGTCAACTGGGTGACGAAAATTATTTGTTCCTCCTGATGTACTGTAGTGGCCGGCGATGACCAGTCTGAAAGACCTGGAAGACGGCCTGGGGATGGCGGGCCAGCTCCGCCTGGATTCCGTGATCGCCAGCGGCGGGATGGGAACGGTCTACCGGGCGACGCAGCTCTCGCTGGATCGCCCCGTGGCCGTGAAGGTCCTGCTGCGCGAGACGGCCTGGGGAGAGGATGCCGAGCGGCGCTTCCTTGCCGAGGCTCAGCTGGCCGGGCGCATCTCCCATCCGCGTGTGGTCCGCGTCCTGGGGAGCGGCAGTGGACCCGCGGGCCTTTACATTGTTTTCGAGTTGATAGAGGGACAGTCGCTGCGAGCGGAGATCCAGCGCGGCCTGAAGCCCGCGCGCAGTCTGGAGCTGGGAGCTCAGTTGCTCCAGGGCCTCGAGGCCGTCCACCAGTCGGGAGCCATCCACAGAGACGTGAAGCCCGAGAACGTCCTGGTCGACTCCGCCGGCAACGCCAGCCTCACCGATCTGGGGATCGCCAAGGAGCTCAGCGGCGGTCACCGAACGCGGGTGGGTTTGATCTTCGGCACGCCGCCTTACATGTCGCCGGAGCAATGCGCCGGAAAACCCGTTGGCCCCGGTTCGGACATCTACTCCGCCGGGATCGTGATCTACGAGATGCTGACCGGCACGCCTCCGTTCGACGCCGAGAACCCGCTCGACCTCGTGACCGCCCACATCCGTCAGCCGCCCAACCCGCCATCGGTACGCAACCTGGCGCTGCCTCGCGACTGGGACGCGGTGCTTCTGCGAGCCCTGGAGAAAACCCCGGAGCGCCGGTACGCAAGGGCGGCAGAGTTCGCCGAGGCGCTGGAGCGGCTCGGTGGCTCGGCAGACACCACGCTGCTGGAGGCGCCCGCCTCGGCGAAGCAAGCTCATGTCTCGTCGGCCACGGCCCGCACGAACCGGCCCACGTCCGGCCGCGCCCGCTCCGCGCGCAGCCTCTCGACGCAGCAGAGCGCCGCGTCCAGGCCGCACGCCACGCCACGCCAGCTTGGGATCGCGCTGGCGGTAGCCGCCCTGGCGGCCGCCGCCGGCGGACTGCTCTGGCTCTCGGTGCACCGCACGCGCGTCGAGGCGCCGCACGCCGTGCCGGCCGCCAGCTCGCAGGCGGCGTCGCCTCCGACCACTACGGTGGCTGTGAACCCGTTTTTCGGCAAGCTGGAGCCCAGGCTCGCCCAGCTCGCGCTGCTGGTCTGGAAGGAACGCCTTCTCGAGGCGCACGTCGAGCCCCACCCCGATCCGGACAAGCGCAGACCCGACTCCGCGGTCTACCTCTGCGAGTTCCTGCTGCTCGACGTCCACTCGCTGGTGCGCCCCGAGCTGCGCGTGCGGCTGCCGGCCTCCCCCGGGGCTCGCGCGCCCGCGCTCACGATCGACACGGCCCCGGAAGCAGGCGAGGCGAGCCTGACCCCGGAAGCCGGCCCGGGTCCCGGCCAATGGCACTCGCGAGTGGCGGCCTCGAGGCTGCGCGACGGGATCAACCGCGTGACGCTGCGCGTCACAGGTCCGGCTCCCAGGACCGTCCCGGCGATGGAGCTGGCCTTCGAACGCCCCGACGGGTTCCCGCTCGACACGCTGGCCGCTCCGCCGGCCAAGTGCGACGACTGCTGCCCTCCCAGGGCCCAGATCGACGAGTTCTGGACGGCCTTCGACAGCGGCGCGCTCTTCCGTTCGTTGCGAGTCGCAGAAGGGCTGCGCGACCGCTGGCCCCGCTGCGACTACGGGCCCGTCTACATCGCCTACGCTTACGTCCGCATCGTCGAAGAGACCAACCGCACCAGCGAGGAAGGACTCGGCCTCTTCACGAGCGTGCTCAACGACGACCCGCGGCCGCCACTGCCCCCGACCTGGAAGCTCTGGATGACGGCCTGCGACCTGCTGGCCGAGACTGCGCGATTGCACCCCGGCACCGACAACGCGTGGTACCGCTACTCGCTCTGCACCCGGCAACTCCAGCGAAGCGACGACTCGATGCGCGCCGGCCGATGGACAGTCCTCGTGGGACCGAACGCCTACTACAACTGGCGGCGTCTCTTGGAGTTGGAGGCAGAGGCACTCTCCAAGGGGAAGACGCTAGGCACCGGCACGCGCGAGGGTGACTCGCGGATGACGCTCACGCATGCCGATCGTTGCGAGGAGTTGCTCACGGGCGAGGCGGGCGAGGTGCGTCACGAGCGCTCGCTGCTGCTGCTGGCGCGGGGACAAGCGCTGGCCGCCGCCGATCGGGACGTCGGGGCGAGGGAGGCTTTCCAGCAGGCCTTGGCGCTCTACAAGGGGCTGCGAGAGGCCTCGCGCGGCCTGGAGCTGCTGGACCGCAAAGCCGGCATCAAGAAGCCGGCTGCGCCCCGCGCGAAGTAGAGCTCGAACACGGGCCGGGTGGGGCGCAGGCCCCATGCTATCCTTTGCCCGATGCGAATCTGGGACGTCCCCGTGGGCGAGCTGGACGACCGGGCGCTGCTGGCGGAGCACCGCGAGCTGCACGGGCTGTTCAACGTCTTGACGCTGAGTCGCGCAGGCTATGCCTCGCACCCGGAGACGCTTCGCTGGCGCGGCCGTCTGAAGGCCCTGCTGGCGCGTCACGACAGCCAGGTCGCAGAGTTCCGGCGCAGGGGATGGCCGTCGGGCCGGCGCCACGCGACGCCGCTCGCTCGCTCCCGAATCGGGCCAAAAGAGTCGAAGGAGCCTCCCGGTCCGTTTCGGCCACTCGCCGAACAGCGCCGCTTGCTTGCCGCAAAGGCGAGAAGCCGCCGCCCGGCCGGAATCCGCTACCAGGTGTTGAAAGGCCGCCCCGGCTTCGAACGCGCCATCGGCCTGAGGACCGAGGTCTTCGTCCGGGAGCAGAACGTGCCCGAGGAGATCGAACACGATCGCCACGATGCGCGCGCTGTCCACGCCTTGGCCGTCGCGGGCGGCCGGGTCATCGCCACGGGACGCTTGGTGGTGCAGCGCGGCTCGGCCCGAATCGGCCGGATGGCCGTCGAGAAGCAAGCGCGCGGGCGAGGGTTGGGCCGCGTCATCCTGCGCCTGCTTCTGGCCGAAGCGCGGCGCCTCGGGCTGGCGCGCGCCGTGCTCCACGCCCAGACACACGCCCGGGAGTTCTACGCTCGTGAGGGTTTTCGCGACTGCTCCGCGGTCTTTGTCGAGGCCGGCATCGAGCACGTCGAGATGGAGAAGCGGTTGAAGTGAACGCGACGCAGTAGAATGCTCTCCGAAACGATGCAATCAGCAATGAGAACGGTCATCATCGAGGGGGTCGAGATCCATCTTGCCCATCCCGATCTCCTGCCGCTGGACTGGGTCGGGCAGGAGGACCTGCTGCGGCAACTGCTCTCGGCCTGGATGGTCCTGGCCGACGACGACTTGCCGCTCAATCCGCGTCTGATCGGCAAGCCGGGAGTCGGGAAGACCACGCTCGCCTACGCGGCGGCGCGCCGCTTGGGACGCGAGGTCTACATCATGCAGGCCACGATGGACACCCGCCCCGAGGACCTGATCATCACGCCGGTGGTGGGCAACGCGTCGCAGATCAAGTACGTGGCCAGCCCGCTGGTGACGGCGATGGTCCGAGGCGGGGTCTGCATCCTGGACGAAGGCAACCGGATGAGCGAGAAGAGCTGGGCGTCGTTGGCGCCCTTGCTCGACCAGCGCCGCTACGTCGAGTCGATCGTGGCGGGCGTCAAGATCCCGGCGCACAGGGACTTCCGTGTCTGCGCCACCATGAACGACGACGCCAGCACGTTCGAGATCCCCGAGTACATCCATTCCCGCATCCAGCCTCAGATCTTCATAGATTTCCCCGAGCGCAACGAGGAGATGACCATCCTCAAGCAGAACCTGCCTTTCGTGGAAGATCAGGTGCTCAGTTACGTCGTGGACTTCCTCCAGAAGGCCCACGAGAAGGACGAGCGCTACACCGTGCGCGACGGGATCAACGTGGCCCGCTACGCCGCCAAGATCGTGAGGAGCGAAGGGCTCTCGGTGCGCAGCGCGCTGGCTCGCTCCGTCTCGATGACGCTGGGTGAGGAAGCGTCCCGCTACATCGAGAAGCCGGAGATGTGATCGGGGAGCCGGCCATGCCGGACCTGCGCCCACCATACGATCGCGGCCGCCTCCGGGCCGTCCCCATCTGTCACTACCAGATGGAGTACGCGGCTTGGGTGCGCTTCGAGATCGAACGCTACCGGCCGGAGGCTATCGCAGTCGAGCTGCCCTCCACCCTCCGGGTGCCCGTGCTGACCGCGGTGCGGCGCCTCCCCTTCCTGTCGGTGGTGCTCTATGAGGATGCCAAGGGCGGGGCGGTCTACCTGCCGATCGAACCGTGCGACGCGGCCTGCGAGGCGCTGCGCAGCGGCCAGGAGCGCAGCATCCCCGTGCATCTGGTCGATCTCGACGTCGACGACTATCCCTTGCACCCCGAGCCGATGCCCGACCCCTACGTCGTTCACTGCCTGGGGCTGGGGCCGATCTGGGGCGCCTACCGCGAGGCCGCCTCCGCTCGTCCTCGCGGCCCGCTCGACAGCCGCCGCGAACAGCACATGGCCTACTGGCTCGACCGACTGCTCGGGCAGCACGAGCGTGTGCTGTTCGTCTGCGGGATGGCCCACGTGGAACCGGTGCTCGCCCTGCTCGGCACGGCTCGCGTGCGGCCGGCGGGCCGCGTGACCCGGGAAGGCGTGCGCCTCTTCAACCTGCACCCGGAGTCGGCGCGCGAAGTGATGGGAGAGACGCCGTTCGTCAGCGCCGTGTACGAACGATGGCGAGCCGGCGCCGCGCCCCTGACGCTGCCTCCGCCGCGGGCAAACGGCGAAGAAGACGAGGACGAGCCCTCGAGCGGCGGCCCGCCACACCTGAGAGTCCTGGGGACCGGCGCGCCTGCCCGGCCGCCGAACCAGCCCCAGCCGCCTGCGGAGCCCAGCAAGCTCGAGCGAGGGCTTCTCGAGCTGCTCCACCGGCTGTTCGCCGAGTCGGGAGCGCCGCTGAAACGGGGTCTGACGTTGCGGACGCGTTCAGGGCTTGCCGCCAAGCCGGACGGGCCCCCCGGCGACGCCGGCGCCGACGGGGCGGGCGACGCGTCCGTCTCGAACGGGTGGGCGCCTCCGTCGCTGCGCCTGATGTCGGGCGCGCGAAAGTCGAAGGAGCCGACGGAGAAACCGACTCCGACTGCCCCGCCCGACTTCCGCGTCCACGACGGGCTGCTGCCGCAGCCGGACGAAACGTGGCCCGGGCCGGACCGCCAGCACCTTCTGCTCGGCTTGCTACGGGCGGCACGCGCCCGCTACAGGAAGAACACGCGTGAAAAAGTGCAGCCCTGGCAGGCGCGCACTCTGCTCCGCTTCTTGCGCCGCTACGCGCTGTCGGAGTCGAGGCTGCTGCCCGACTTTTTCCAGACCCTGGTCGCCGCGCGCGCTTGCGTCGACGACAACTATGCGTACGAGGTCTGGGACCTGGGCAGCGACTATCCCTTCATCGATCGCACGCCGAAGCTCGCCACGATAGAAGTGCGGGGCGAGGAGATCTGGCTCGGGATGCGGAAAATACGCTTTCGGCGGCGGATCCCCGACCGTTCGCGCCGCAAGCCGGCCTTCCCGCTCAGGAAGCGCGCCCGGGAGAAACGCTCGGGCGAGTGGCGTGAGAAGTTTCGCGCGGGCGGCATCTGCTCCTACCCGCCCGAGGATGTCGTGGTCGAGGACTTCGGCCGATTCCTCAAGAAGAAGGCCGGCAAGATGCTGAGCGAGGAACGCTCCCGCGTGGAGCCCTTCACTACCTCGCTGCGCGACGGACTGGACTTGCGCGAGACGGTCCGCAACTGGCACGACGGCCGGAAGCTCTACGTGCGCGAGGCCGGCCGCGTCACGGGCGGCGTCGGCGCAGTGGTGATGGTCTTCGACGAGGACGCGCGCCAGGATCGCTTTCCGTGGCTGGTTACCTGGTGGGGCGAGCACGACCAGGAGTCGGACCTCGCCTTCTACGCCACCGCTGCCACGCAGCAGGTCGTCGGACCCGGCGTCGCGCGGTGCCAGTACGGCGGCTTCATGATGACGCACCCGCCGGGCCGGCTGTACGACATCTGGTCGGACCCGTTCTACGACGCCGCCGAGTCCAAGTCGGAGCGGATGCTGATGGCAGCCGTCGATTACAGCCTCGAGACGCACGTGGTCTACGTCGCCGCCAAGCCGCCGCGATCCCGCGTGCTGGCGTGGGCCCGCCGCCTGGGAAAGAAGATCGTCTACGTGCCGATCGGCGGCCTCTCGCCGGTAACGCTCAAGAAGCTGCGCGTCTTCCACGTGCTCTCCGACCACACCGTGCGCGAGGTCGCGAAGGACTACGTGTTCTGACTACTTGCCGATGGCCCCTTCCACCATCGACCACATCGGAACGCAGGTGGCGCCGGGGAGGCTGCCCTCCATCAGGAGCAGGGTGGGGATTCCGGCCGCGGAGTAGGCTTCCAGGTCGGACGCCTTGTTGCCGATGCCGATCGGGATCTTGGAGAAGAGATCCTTCATCGGCAGCAGTACGGACTTCTTGTACTTGGCCTCGTTGAAAGTCGGGAACTCCTTGGGGTTCAGGAAGAAGGACGGCCCGCGGGGAAAGTCGTAGCGCTGCAGCCAGGAGTTGGTTCGCTTCCGCAGCTGCCGCACGCGCGCGGTGACGTAGACTGGCTGGTACCTGGCCGCCAGCCGGCGCACCACCTCGGGGGCGTCCTTCAGAGGCGGGCTGTCGGCCCCGCCCAGGGCCGTGTTGAGGCTTTGGGTGATGGAGATGGTCCAGTCGATGTCGAGGATCATCAGAGGCGCATCTGCGGGGCGCACGCACAAGAGCGCGTTGTACTCCCCGCGCAGATACTCCTTGCTGCCCTCGAATAGCGCCTTCACGACGTGGTCGCCGGCTTCGGGCGCCCGGACGCGGTACACGGCCACGCCGTGGCTGTCGGTCTTGCACGTGCCGAGCGGCTTGCCGTCCAGGCGGAACTCGACGAGAGCGTTGCCGATGTCCTCGCCGCGCGGCGAGTTTTCCTCGAGCTTGGCCCGCATCACGACGTCGTCCCCGGGACGGCAGAGCACGTCGGCCACCTCCAGGTCGACCATCTCCGGCTCGGCCGAGGCCGTCGAGACACAAAGGATGCAAAAGAGTGTTGTCGTCCAGAATGCAGCTGTGATTCTCATCGTCGTCTCCTAAGTTGCCGGGTGCTTCACGGCTGGACCGCATGCCCCTGCGGCCAGACGTGGGCGGCGATCACCGCCAGGATCTCGTCGTCTTTCAGAATCCTCGCCGAGGCCTTCGCGCTCTCCAGTATCTCTTCCACCAGGGTCGGTTCCGACTCGATGTGATGGCTCTCCAGCCAGTGGACCACGTTGGAGCGGCCGCTCATGTGGCCCACGCGGATCTTCTGCTGCAGCCCGAATTGCCCGGCGGGAACGCCGCTGTAGACCGCGTCCGCCAGCTGAGGGTCGCCCTTCTTGAAGGCCTTGATGATCGCGGCCGCGTGGACGCCGGTCGCGGTCTCGAACGCGTCCTCCCCGAACACCGGGTAGTTCCGCGGAAGCGGCAAGTCCAGGACCTGGCTGCAAACGTGGACGTACTCCGCCAGGGCCGACAGGTCGTTGTCGATCCAACCCAGGAGCCGGAAGTTCACCAGCAGCAGATCGAGCGGCGCGTTCCCCGAGCGTTCGCCGACTCCCAGTGCCGTCCCGTGAATCACGTCCGCACCGCCCTCGACGGCCGCGAGGCAATTGGCGATCGACAGCGATCGGTCGCTGTGGCCGTGCCAGTTGATCTTCACGCCGGCCACGCCCGTGTCGTCGACGACTCGCCGGATGAACTCGAACAACTGGCGCACGCCGTGCGGGGTCGCGTGCCCCACCGTGTCCGCGACGCAGATCGACCGCGCACCCAGCCCGATCGCCCTCGTGTAGATGGCGCGGATATCCTCAGGCGAGGAGCGCGTCGTGTCCTCCGTGACGAACATCACGGGCAACTGATGGCTGACCGCGAAGGCCACCGCGGCCTCGCAAGTCGAGAGCAGCTTCTCGGTCGTCCAGCCTTCCACGAACTTGCGGATGGGTGACGTGCCCAGGAACATGCTCGCCTGGATCGGCAGGCCGAACTTCTCCTGCAACGCGATCATCGGTTCGATGTCGGACTGCACGGTGCGCACGGCGCAGCCCGGTCGGATGGAGAGCTTCTCCTCGACGATGACGCCCAACATCCGCTCGATGTGGTCGCGATGACGCAGTCCGGCGGCCGGCAGTCCCAGGTCGACGCGCTGCACGCCGAGACGGTCCATCAGGCGCAGAATGCGCAGCTTCTCGTCGATATCGGGGTTGCGGACCGAGGGACTCTGCAGGCCGTCGCGCAGGGTTTCGTCGTCGAACCAGACCGGCTTGGCGGGGACGAAGCGCGTCCCTGTCAAGTTCCAGTCGTGGATCCAACTCTGCTGTTCTCGAGGGGTTTCCATCGGCTTCTCGGACGCCATTCTACGAGGCCCGGTGGAGCTTCGCCAGATCGGTGTCGAGCAGCTCCAGGAGCCGTCGCCCCACATCGCGCTCGATCTTGCCTGCCGGTCGCCCCGAATAGCGCACCCGAACCGAAACCTCCACCAGCGGCGCCAGCGCCGCCGGGGCGCGCCCCTCGACGGAAAGCCGGGCCAGGAACTCGTGAAGCGTCTCCCACGGCTCCTTCACCAGCCCGTGCGCAGCCAGCTTCTCGAGGAAGTCGCGTTCCTGCCGGGCGGTGAAGATCTCGGCGTCCTCGGAGCGGAACCACCGGCGGAGCATCGACGCCAGACGTTCCAGTCGCTTCCTTCCCGCTAGCGCCGCCGCCACGGCCAGGACGGCCAGAGGCCAGAGCCAGGCCCCGCGCTTTGCCACATGGTCCGCGGACTGGCCGGCAGCCTGGCGCGCCCGCGAACGCACGCGTCCCAGCCAGGCTTCGGAGCGATTGTCCGGCTGGCGCGGGCCCCCCCCTGCGTCGTGCCGGTCGCGGCCCGGGTCCGCCAGTTCTCGCTTCACCAGCGGCGCCACGATGCCCCGCGCCTGGTCGGAGTGGGTAGCCCGGGTGCCGGCCGGGTCTCGCGGGATGGCGCGCGCGACTCGCTCCATGCGCAACCGCTTCGTGTACTCCGACAGGTCCACGTCCGGCAGAACCAGCGGCATCGACAGATACACCAGCCCCGTCGCCAGCGCCACGGCCCCCGACAGCACGGCCGCCAGCTCCACCAGGGGACCGTAGTGCTCGCCGGGCTCCCCCCCCGCTCCGCGCTCCGGCTGGCCCGCCGCCAGGCCGTGCAGCACGCAGAAGAGAAGGAAGGCAAAAGGCCCCGTCAGCCCCAGCGTCCCATAGTCGACGTAGGCGCCGATCAGCATCGTGGCTCCCGCGGCCATCAGCACTGCCAGCGGGCCGTCAGGCAGGTAGAGGAAGAAGCTCGAGACCGCGACGATCCAGAAGAGTGCCGCCATCGGCGCGGAAGAGAGCGGTTCCTCGGCCGGGAACAACCCGCGCGAGTCGCGCAGGAACAGGCCCGTGAAGACGATCCCGACCACGAGCAGCACCACGCGCACGTGGGAGTGGAGAGGCGCCGGGCCGCGAGGCCGCAGGCCGCTGGCGAGCGCGCCCGCGGCGACGGAGCCGACGGCCAGCACGTACGCCACGACGTCTCCCGCCCCGTCCGCGAGTGGCCCCCAAAACGCGGCGGCGCACGCCGCCACCACTGCCGCGCGGGCCAGTCCGGGCATCCTCGAAGCTCTCATCGCAGGCCCGCCAGGATTCCTTTCAGTTCGCCGGCACCCGAGAAGCGGTGCACCGGAAACGGCAACGAGCGGCCGCCCTCTCCGACGGGCTCCCACGTCGGCCCCTCGCCGAGCGCCCCGGCGGGAAGGTTCCTCAGCCAAGGACTCAAAAGAGCCACCGGCACTCCTTGGGCGAAGAGACCCGACAGCAGATCGAGCAGCGCGGCAGCCGGAAACGCGCTGAACACGACCAGCCCGTTCGGCTTCGAGAGCGTCGGGACCAGCAGCCCCAACGCCCGCGCGGCGTCTCGCCCGCCGCCCGCGACGACCTGCGTCAGCACGTGCATCGCGTGGAGGTACTGGGCCGTGCCCAGGCCGAAGCGGGCGTGCACAGGCCGCTCCGCGCTCACCAGCAGTTGATAGCGCAGGTGCAGGTCCCGGAACAGGTGCACCACCGAGGCCACGCCCGTCACCAGGTCCTCCGCCAGATCCTCCGTCCAGGGCCCTGGGGCCCCGAGATCGGCGAAGAGCGTCACGTCGGCCCGGGAAGAGCGTGCGAACTCCTTGACGAAGAACTTTCCGCGGCGGGCCGTGGTCCGCCAGTGGATCAGCCGAGGACTGTCGCCCGGAGAGTATTCGCGCACTCCGAGAAACTCGACGTCGTGGCCGGGCCGCGGCAAATTCCCCATCCCGAGCGAGGCGTACGGGC
>JACQFU010000334.1 GCA_016199905.1 Candidatus Wallbacteria bacterium | reverse complement strand
CGGCTGGCGCCGGAGGTGGCCGAGGTCATCATGAAGATGCTCTCGAGGCTGCCCGAGCAGCGCTACAAGGACATGAGGACCGTGCACCGGACGCTGCAGGTAGCGGCGCTCAAGGCGACGGCGAGCGAGAAGGAGCCGGCGCCTTCGGATCGGCCGGGCAAACGCACGACGAACTCGATGCCGGCCGTGCGAGGCCCGTCGGACGCCAGCCAGGACACTCCGGGTGTGAAGCGCGCAAGCCGGAGCACGGCGATGCCGCAGACGATCTCGATGTCGCGCGTGGCCGTGGCGGTCAGGCCGGCCGCTGCATCTCCGCCGCGCTCGAAGACGCCACCGATGGCCGCGCTCGCCGGGGCCGCAGTCTTGGGCCTTGCGACGGTGCTGGGCTGGGCTGTTTTGCATCACCGCTCGGCGAGGCCCGCGGTGGAGGAGCCGCCGAGTCCGGCGCCGCCTACGCCCGTCGCGCCGGTCCCGCCTGCGCCGCCCCCACCGCCACCGGCGAAGGCGCCTGAGGTCAATCTGCCGGCGGCCTATCCGCGCATAGGAGTGCCGCATTGCGCGAAGCTCGAGGGTCCCGGTGGGCACATCACGCCGCTGGACGTCGCGCGGTGCGAGGTGAAGCGGTGGCTGGCGTCCTGGGAAAAACACGTGGGCCGGGACATCCAGGCGGAGTTCGGCGTCGTGGTGGAGGAGAAAAAGGCTCCGAAGGATGCGTTGGCTCTCATGGAGCTGTTCGAGTCGGCTCCGGCACAGCGGGCGCTGCAGGCGCTGGCCTATCTGCGGGACTCCAAGGAGTGCCAGCCCGCAGAGCGGTTCGACGCGGGGCTGGCTTCGCTGAAGGCGTACGGGGCGCACGCGGCATGCCTCTGGCACGGCTTCGGGGCGGCGGTCGAACCGAAGGCCAAGTTCCCTTTTCCGAAGCTGTTTCTTTTGCCGGCAGGAGGGTTCTATCCGGCCTGGGAGAAGCAGTGGCTGCTGGCGTCCGGATGGGAGCAGCAGGCGACGGTTCTGGGCGAGTGGATCTCGTTTCACCGAGCGCTCGACGAGGAGCGCATTCTCTGGGCGCCAGGCACGGCCCACGAGAGCGTGCTGGGCGGGATGCGGCCCGACGCGCTCTTGCGCGAGGACCTGGGCTATGTGTTGACCCGGATCTGGCGAATGCGGGCGCGGGGGCAGCAAGCCGAGGCGATGCCGATATGGAAGCAGGCCGTCGAGAAGCTGGCGCAGGACGGCCCCGGAATGCCTACAGGAAAGCGGGCTGCGCTGACGGCCTGGATCCACCTGGAAGGCTGCCTGATGAGTCTGTCGTATTCGCGAGACCTGGCAGGTGTACGCCAGCACGCGGCCGAAGCTCGCAAGGCGATCGCGCTCTGCAAGGACGACAAGGGCGCCGACCGAATGGGAATAGCGAGCTGGCGCGAGTGGAAGCAGCTCGGGAGTCTGGGGAAGTAGCCTTGACGCCTCGAACGGCGCGGCGCTAAGATCGTCGGACTGTCATGCGAGCGCGACTCCTCGATTTCCTCTGTTGTCCGGGCTGCAAAGCGGCGTTTCGTGTCGATGAGCGGGAGCGGGAAGACGACGAGATCCTCGAGGGCGAACTGGTCTGCACCGGATGCGGTGTTCGCTATCCCGTGACTCGCGGCGTGCCGCGCATCTTGCCTGCCGAGTTGCGGCAGGAGACCCGCCAATCGGCGATCAACTTCGGAGGGTCCTGGGAGCGCTTCGGCAGTCTCAAGGAGGCCTACCGCAATCAGTTCCTGGACTGGATTCGATTCCACTCGCTCGACGAGGAGTTCTTTCGCGACAAGGTGATCCTCGACTTCGGCTGCGGCAAGGGACGTCACTCGTACCTCTCGAGCCGCTTCGGGGCCAAGGAGGTCATCGGCATCGACGTCAGCTCGGCCGTCGACGTGGCCTATCGCAACACGCGCCACCTGCGCAATGTCCACATCCTGCAGACCGATATCTATGCGTTGCCCTTGAAGGCGGCCACGTTCGACTACGTCTTCAGCATCGGCGTGCTGCACCACTTGCCAGCCCCCGAGCAGGGGTTCCGTATCGCGCTTTCGATGGTGCGGCCCGGAGGCAGCATCAGCATCTGGGTCTACGGGCGCGAGAACAACGGCTGGATCATCTACGGTGTCAACCCAATCCGTTCTCTGACGAGCAAGCTCCCGCTGGAACTACTTTACTGGTTGTCGGTGCCGCTGGCGTTGCTGCTGCACTCCATCCTGCAGCTCATCTACCAGCCGCTCGACGACTTGGCTCCGAGCCTGGCGAAGCACCTGTTCTACAGGGACTACCTGCTCTACATCAGCCAGTTCAACTTCAATGAGATCCACCACATCATCGTCGATCACCTGACCGCGCCCGTGGCCTACTACCTTCGCCGCGAAGAGGTCGAGGCCTGGTTCCACCGGGCCGGCGTGCAGCACGTGATGATGCGCTGGCATAACGCCAACAGTTGGAGCGCGCTCTGCCACGACTGCAACCTCGATCCGAGACAACTGGTGCGCAGCGCGGTGATCGAGGCCGACTCCGAGAGTCCCGCGAGGGCCCTGCAAACACGGGTTCCTTGAAAGGACGATCCGGGCCGGGGATCGCTACCCGTAGAGCCAGGCGACGAAGCCGACCATCGCCAGGCCGGCGGCCAGGAGCTTCAGCCCCTCCCTCCCCAGCGTGTAATCGCGCGGGAACGCCAGGTGATAGATCGTGACCATGAAGGGGAGTACGGGCAGCGGCCGTTCGAACAGCGTCGCGAGAGTGCCGGTGAGGGCCATCGCGAACCCGACGGCGACGGGCGCGCGCCACCAGGCCCGGCCCAGGCGCTCGGAACAGGCCAGGTAGAGCGCGGCCATCGCAAAGTCGGACGTGCCGATGAAGAAGCCGGTTTCGGAGCGCAGAAGGACGGGGAAGTTGACGAGGAAGTCGTCGACCCTTTTCGTCTCCAGCAACGTCTTCGTGACGCCTCGCGTGACGCTCCACAGATCCGTGACCGTCACCACGATGCCGAGCGCCAGCAGCACCTCGCCGCTATCGACGCGGCTGGCCAGGAAGGCGCCCAGCAGCGTGGCGGCAGTCAGTTGAGCGAGGTCGCGGGCCAGCAAGGCCGGCGGCGAGACGGCCCCCAGGCGGGACAGGCCCCAGACGACGGCGGCGGCGGCCAGGACGACTGCCGGGATGAGGCGAGCGCGCGCGGGCTGCCGGCGGGCGAGGGAAACGAAGACGATGCCGGAGGCGACGCAGGCCCAGCCGCTCGCGAGGCGACAGGCCCCCTGATCCGGTGCGAGCGGGAACGAGCGAGAGAGGAGAGCGAAGGCGTAGAGGGCGGAGAAGGAGAGGGCGCCTTTGAGGAGGGGGGGCATCTTGGGACGGAGGCAGGAGATTACATATTATAGGGCGGTGGCAGCGAGATTGCGGCGAAGATGGGGAGGAGCATCGAAATGCATGAGCTGGCGGTTACGAGGGAGATTGTGGATGTGGCGGCGGAAAAGGCGGAGGGGGCCAGGGTGAGGCGCGTCGTGATCGAGATCGGGCGATTGACGCCGGTTGCGCCGGACTGCGTGCGGTTCTACTTCGAGATCTGCGCAGCGGGGACGGCTGTGGAGGGGGCGGAGCTGGAGATCCGGGAGATCGCGGGAAACGCGCGCTGCCGCGCCTGCGAGGCGAGCTTGGAGTTGGCGGGGCCGGTGGAGGGGTGCGGCTGCGGCAGCTTCGATCTGGAAATCCTGGCCGGGCGCGAGCTGCGGCTGATGGAGCTGGAGGTCTACTGATGTGCGATCACTGCGGCTGTTCGACGGAAGGGCACGAGCACGTTCACGAACACACCCACGAGCATCCACACGAGCACGAGACGTCGCGGACGGTGCGGATCGAGCAGGACATCCTGGCTCGGAACAACCGGCAAGCCGAGTGGAACCGCGGCTGGCTGGCGAGCAGACGGCTGGTGGCGTTGAACCTCGTGGGCTCACCGGGTTCGGGGAAGACGACCGTGCTCGAGCGCACGCTGAAGGAGTTGGACGGGCAGATGAACGCGGCGGTCATCGAGGGCGACCAGGCGACGGACCGTGACGCGGCGCGCATTCGGGCGACAGGGCGACCGGTGGTGCAGATCGCGACCGGGACGGGGTGTCACCTGGATGCCCGGATGGTGAAGGGGGCGCTCGAGAAGCTGGACCCGCAGCCCGATGGCTTGGTCTTCGTCGAGAACGTCGGAAACTTGGTCTGCCCGGCGCTCTTCGACCTGGGCGAGCAGGCGAAGGTTTTGATTGCGTCGGTGACGGAGGGCGAAGACAAGCCTGCCAAGTACCCGCACATGTTTGCCGCGGTCCAGGTGGTGCTGCTCAACAAGATCGACCTGCTTCCTCACGTGAGCTTCGAGATGGACGCATTTCTTGGCTTTCTGCGTCAGGTGAACCCACGGGTGCGCGTGATCGCCGTGAGCGGCGCGACCGGAGCGGGGATGCTGGAGTGGTACGAGTGTATCCGCGCTTCCATTCATTGAATGCGCCGCGGGCTTGGCGTATACTCGGACCTTTCCCAGTGAAGAGGCGGACATGCCTTGGAGGTCGGTTTGGAAGAGGTCCCTGTCGAGGCGGCACCCGCGGTCCGGCGGCCCCACACGGTGGGGTCGCAGCCGCTGCTCGAACGGCGGCCGCGGCGCCGGGAGGATGTCGAGGAGGTCTCGTCGCGGACGACGGGCCCTTCGCACTGCGTGCTCTTGCATCCCGACGAGGGAAGGTATCTGGAGCTGGCACCCTGGGAAGGTGCGATCTGGCACCTGCTGGACGGCTCGCGAACTGTCGCCGATCTGATCGTCGGGGCGCTGGCCTTCGAGCCTCCGTTGGGGCCTGACCGGGTTGGACAGGCGGTGCTTCGGCTGGCACGCGAAGGGTTGCTGGCCGGCGGCAACTGGGGACCGGCTCGCCCGCCGCGTCGCGGTCTGGTGTGCGGGCGAATCGAGGCGGGGGCCAGGCTCGACAAGGCGTTCCGGGTATTCGTCGGATTCTTCCTCGTCTTCTTGCCCGTGGCCGGCTTGCTGTTTCTGAAGGGGAGCCTGGCCGGGCACGGGCTGCACCTGATCCCTGCGGGAGGTTCGGTCTGGGGACTGCTGGCGGCCCTATTGCTCATCGTCTCGTGGCGGCAGTTGGTACTGGGGTGCGCCGTGCTGCTGTCGGGACGTGACATCCCCAGCTGGGGGCTGGGGTTCTCGGGGTGGGTGCCGTCGCTTTACGTCGATCGAACGAGCATGCTGCTGGCGAGCCGCGGCGCCCGTTACTCGGTGCTCGTGGCCGGACTCTGGGCGCCGCTGGCGGCGGCTGGCGTGGCGTCGCTGGCGATGCAGCTCAATCCGCCGCCGTTGCCGGTGCACTTCCTTTTGCAGCTCGTGACGGTCGGGCTGCTGCTGCTGTTCGTCGACGTCAGCCCCGTTTACGATACGGACGGGTCACGGCTCTACCAGATGCTCCTGGGTCATGAAGCATTGAGGGACCGGGCGTTTGCCCTGTTCAGCCGCAAGTGGACGGGGAAGCTTCGTGGCGAGCGGCTCTCGAAGGAGGAGCGCGAACTGTTCCTGTACGCGGCTGCGGGGATGGTGTGGGCCTTGGCGGCGCTCAAGATTGGGGCCCACCTCTGGGGCGATCTCTCGGGCGGGCCGGCGGGGTTGATCCTCTCGGACGGACCCGTGCTCTCGCGGCTGGCGCTGGCCGGCGTGCTTGCGGGTGTGCTGGGCGCGTTCTTTTATGCCCTGGCGCTGGTGGTCTGGATCCCGGCGTCGTGCTTCGTGAGGCCGCTGGGACGGCGCGTGCTGGCAACGCTGGTGACTCCCTTCGCGGCGATGCTGTCGGTGGGGCTGGTGATGTTCTGCGATCCCGCGATGGCACGGCTGGTCTGCGGAGTGGCCGGTTTCATCTCGATGTTCCCCCTGCTGCGGGCACGCAAGACCTTCCAGGGATCTCCGGTCGGGGCGGCGGTATTCTCGCTGGGATTGTTCGCGGGCGTGCGGTCGCTGACGTGGGCAGCGGGGGCGCTCCAGCACGCGGGCCTGGGAGCGGCGTGGATGCCCTCGCTGGCCTCGATAGGCATCGTGACACGACTGTCGTCGCTCTTGCTCGTTGTGGCTGCGTGGCACTTCCTCCGCGAGGGGGCCCTGGTGCCGCGCACGAAGTTGGAGAACGCGCTGCTCACGGGGCTGACGCCGCTGCTGGCGGCCGTGGCGGCCTTCGGTCTGTGGCACCGGCACGATCTCTTCGGGTTGCTGGATGCGCTCGATCTGGTGAGCGGCGTGGGAGTCGCCCTGGCGGCGGTGGGACCGATCCTGGTCCACTCGGCCTCGCCGGCTTGCCACTTCTGGCGTCCGCTGGGACTGGCGCTGCTGGCGCTGGCGGCGGCGGGCGCCTTCGGATTCACGTTCGAACCGGGCTCGTGGCCGGAGACGGGCAGCACCCGCTGGGAGGTGGCGGCCTGGCCACTGGCGATCGCGGCGGCCGTGGCGTCGCGGCTCTGGGTCGACCACCAATGGCGCCGGCCCGTCGGGTTCCCCCGCACGGCCAACACGGCCACCGGCGAGCGGGAGATGCTGGTGGTGGCTGCGCAGGTGCTAGTCAACAACTTGATCGCTCTTTTCACTCTCGGTCTTGGGGAGCGCAAGGGCGAGAGCGTGGTGCGGGCCTTCAATCGTTCGGCGGAGCGGGAGATGAAGGGCGAGGCACTTCTGGTGTCGCGCGAGCTGGACGTGGCAGGGTGGGAGGAGCACGACGCGGCCTGGCTCGTGGGGGTGCTCAAGAAGACGCTCGACCTGCTGGAGCAGGCGATGCTCCAGCGGGCGGGCAGGCGATTCACCGCATGGGCGCGCGGCACTTCGATGGGCGACCTCTACTGGTTCGAGCAGGAGCTGCTGCGGCATTACCTGCCCGACTGCTTCCCGGCTTCCGCGGGCGAGGTATCGGCAGCCGACCGGCTGGACGAGATCGCCCGCGTGCCGTTCTTCGCGCGGCTGGGCGAGGCGGAGTTCAGCTCGCTGATGCGCGTGGTGCGGTTGGAGCGCTATCACGCGGGCGATCGTGTGGTGCGCCAGGGCGAGCAGGCCGATCGTTTCTACGTGGTGGCGCGGGGCGAGCTGACGGTGCTTCGGGAAGATCCCTCGGGTCACGAGGAGGCTCTGGGTCACCTGGTTGCCGGCGACTGTTTCGGAGAGTCGGCGTTCGTCTCGAGCGGAAGGCGCTCGGCGTCGGTGGTTGCCTGCGAGGACGTGGAGCTGTACACGTTGGGGCGAGGGGACCTCGAAAAACTGATGAGCGGAGGAGACGCCATCGCGGGGCTGCTGGAGTTGCTGGTGCGTTACGGAGGGTTTCTGCGGAATATCCCGATGCTCTCGGTGCTGCCGGCCGCGGAGATAGGAAAGCTGGCGGCGCGGCTGCAATCCGACCAGCACGCCGCGAACAAGGTGCTGCTCAAGGCGGGGGAGCCGCTGGACCGGCTGTGGCTGGTGCAAGACGGGCGCGTGGCCGTGCTGGACGCCAACGAGAAGCAGGGACGCAGCCGCACGGCGACGCTGACGACGGGGCAGTGCATAGGGGAGCGGGCGCTTCTGGGCGAGGTGAAGACGGGCCCGTCGCTGATGGCGGAGGCCCGCAGCCGGGTGTTGACGCTGACTCGCGAGGAGTTCGATCGCGTTCTGCGAGAGTTTCTCGGCAGCTACGAGACGCTGGAGGATCTGGCAACGACGCGGGCGGAGCTGCAATGAGGGCGGTTTCCGGCGCGCTGCCGGCGCCGCGGCGCTTTGCGGTGACCGCCGGTCCATTCCGCCGGCCTCGGTATCGCCCCGTTTCGAGGCCCGTTTCGCGGCGGCGGCCGTGGACGCTGCTGGTGCTGGCGCCGTTGGTGGCCGTGGCGGTGATGGCGGAGGCGCGGGTGCGGGAAGCGGACAGCTCACGGCTGCGGTTTCCCGCCGTGGAGGCGCCCGCCGAGCTGGCCGGGCACCCCTGGGCTCGCCGAATGCCTGGCATTGGTTTCCGGCCGCCACCCGGCTGGCGAGTCGAACCGATCGGCGTCGAGTGCTCGGAACGCTCGTGGCGGATGGCGCTGACACGGGTGGATGCAATGGACACGGTGGAGCCGGAAGCCCCGTCGAGTCCTTCGGTTCGGATCGCCGCATTGCTCGCGCGGTACCGCCACCGGCGGGAGGAGCCCGCTCCGCCGCCGATCCGGACGTCGAGCGCGAAGCCGTTGCAGTGCCGGGCGGCCGCGATCTGCCTGGGGTCCTCAAGACGGGCGCTGGCGGTGCTGCGGCAGCGACATTCCGAGGAAGAAGAGCAGAGCCTGGGGAGCTGTGCGGTCTACGCCGGCGCGCCGGCGGCGGGCGGCTCCTGGGTGGAGCTGGCGGCAGGGCGGTACGTCGTGGGGCTGAGGAGCGCGGGTGGGCGTCCCGAGGAGATGGGGCGACTTGCGCAAGAGCTGGTGGACGCGAATTCCGAAATGCTTCTGCCCGAACGCGAGAGCGGGGAAAGGCACGCCCGGCAGGCGCAGCCAGGACGGTCTACCCAGGCAACGGTCGAGACGGAGCCGAGTGTCGAACCGACCCGTTGGAGCCAGGGCCGTCGCTCAGGCACTCGTTCGCCGGGCAGGCGCCGCAGCCGCCGGCGTGCTCGGATCGAGACTGCCGTGGCGGTTCAGCAGGCCAACCCTGCAGCTTCCGCAGCTTCCGCACCGGCTCCCGCGAGGATTCCGGGAGCGCTCGCGGTTTCGGAGACGCCTCAGCTGCGATCGAGGCCGGAGGTCCCTGGGCCGGATGGGGCGACGCCGGTCCGCGCGACTGCGCCGCCAGTCGCACCGGGCCGATCGCCTTCGCGTGGCCTGGCCCTCTACGAGGCGGGCCGGCAGTACCTGGCGATGGAGCGGCCGGAGGACGCCTTGCGGTCTTTCGCGGCGGCGTTGACGGCCGACCCGTCGATTCGGGAAGCCCGCGAGCGGATGCGCGAGGTGGAGCAGCGATTCGGGCTGACCGCGGAAGCCGCAGGCGTGGCGGCGCCTCCCGAGGCTACGGAGCCGGAGGCTCCATTGAGTATTGAACCTGCACGGCCCGCGCCGCCGGTGCCGCCGGTGCCGCCGGTGCCGCCGCCCGCGCCGCCGAGGATCGTGGCGCCTCCGCCGCCCCAACCGGTTCCGGTCGCTCCTCCGGAGCCGTTGACTCCAGTTGTCGAACGGCCGGCGCCTCCGGTGCCACCTGCAGCCAGCCCCCCGGCCCCGCGGCGACCGGTGCGAAGCCGGACCGGCCCCTTACTGCCCTTGGCGATGGGAGGTGTATTCGCGTGCCTGATGTTCGTCCTTCTGAAGAAGAGATTGCGCGTTTGAACGCCGAGCTCGACGGGCTGCGCGGCGCGTGCGAGACCCCGATGCGTTGCAAACTCTGCCGCACTCGCACGAAGTTCGTCTTCGGAGAAGGCAGCCCGACGGCTCGCCTGATGTTCGTCGGCGAGGGGCCGGGCGAGCAGGAAGACCTCTCGGGGCGCCCGTTCGTCGGCCCCGCGGGCCAGCTGCTCGACAAGGTGCTGCAGAGCGTGGGAATCACGCGCGAGGAGGTCTACATCACCAACGTGGTGAAGTGCAGGCCGCCGGGCAACCGCACGCCCACGGACGAGGAGATGGCCGAGTGCGGCCCGATCCTGATGGAGCAGATTCGCATCCTGAAGCCGAGGCTGATCGGCGCGCTGGGCAACGTGGCGAAGAACTTCTTCCTGGGCAAAACAGCGCCCGGCATCACACGGTGCATGGGTCAGTTCTTCCCGTGGAAGGACGGCATCGAGTTGCAAGCGCTCTATCACCCGAGCTTCCTGCTGCGAAATCAGCAGAGGACCGTCGGAAGCCCGAAGTGGCAGATGTGGCAGGCGATGAAAGAGCTGAAGCGGCGTTATGACATGATGCGTACGGGCGAGGCCGCCCCGGAGTCACCGGGCTCCAAGGGGCAGCTCTCGCTGTTCTAGAACGGATCGAACGAACCGGCGGAGACGAACGGGCTCCGCACGGGTCTGGAGGTGACCCGATGGATTGGAGAAAGAACATTTGTTTGCCGGCCGCGCTGACGCTGGCGCTTGGACTGCTTCCCGGAGCGATACTGGCCCAGGGAACTGCGGCTGGCGGGACGGCACCGGCCGCCCCCGCGCCGACTGTCCCCACCAAGCCTGGCAAGGCCGACCGCCCCGGCCGTGGAGGCAACTGCGACCGGGTGCGCAAGCATCTGGAGATGGCCAAGAAGCGCATCGAGAACGCCAAGCAGCGGATCTCGAAGTGCCCCGAGGCCAAGAAGGCCGAAGCGCAGAAGTACCTGGACGAAGCCGGTGCGCATGTCGCGGCGGCCGAGAAGGCGATCGAAGCCAAGCAGTGCCTCGAGGCGGCCAAGGAACTGCGGCAGGCTCGCCAGTCGTTCCAGAAGGTCGGCGCGACGTGCCGTGAAGGCCGCGGCGCCGGTGGCAAGGGTCCCGGCGGCAAGGGCGGCGGCAACGGGCCCAAGCCGACGACTCCGGAAGGCGGGGACAGCGGGTCCGAAGGCCCTCCGTAAGGAATGCCGTGTGGGGCGTTGCCCCACGCCCGACCAGGGGGGCGTTGCCCCCCAGGACCCCCTTTTGAGTAGGAGAGTCCCGCCTGAGGTCGCGAGCTGCGAGATCAGGCGGGACTCGTGCTGCGAGCATGAGTCGAAAAGTTGCGCGTCGACGCGGAAGATCTCCATCGGGCCTTTGCCCTTGATCTCGAGGAAGCCGCCAGCGAAGCCCTTGCGTTGGGCGGGAGACGGAAGGTGAAAACGGTTCCTCTTTGGAGTATTGATCGACGTTTTCGCTTGGGCCCAGACTCGACTTGATTATCGGACGGAATGTTCTTGACGGCCCTGAGTGCCTGGGCTACAGTCGACCACATGAGCGGGGGATGGGGTTGGGAAGCACGGCCGTTTGCCGGACCAGGAGTTACCTATGCGCTCGAACGCGTGGTGCTCGGCTATAGGGTTGTGTTTGTTGGCACTTGCTGGCGCCGTCACCGTCTACGCGGGACCGCCAAGCGTTTCGATTAGCTTTCCGACGTCCGGCGCGAAGTTCATAGAGGGGGGGCCGATCTGGCTCCTCGGCGGAGCTTCCGACGATCGGGGCGCGGCGCTGGTGGGGACTTCGCTTGGCTGGTCGCTGGGGACCACTACCTCAATCGGTATCGGGAGCGCAGTCGCCTGGACTCCGCCATCAACAGGTGAGTACTCGATCTACCTTTCCGCGACGACCACCGACAGTACAACAGCGACAGCAGTCGTCACGGTCAGAGTCATCCCGTCGTCGGAAGGGCAAGCTCCGCAGGTATCGCTGAGCTCTCCCACCGCATCTCAAACCCTTTATGCCGACGAAACGGTGGCGCTAACGGGTAGTGGCAGCGATCCTGGCGTGGGCTCTCTTTCTTCGTCCTCGCTCCTCTGGTACTCGAGCCTGGACGGACGTCTCACGACAGGCGCCAGTTCTTCGGTTTCGCACCTGACGCCTGGCGTTCACGCGCTTCTCCTGGTCGGTACGGGGAGCCAAGGACTGACTTCTTACGCGACCGTCGGGATATTGGTCCAAGAGCAACCGGCGCCCGAAATCCGCATCGAAGCGCCGTCGAACAATGCTTCGGTTTATTCAGGCCAGAGGCAGCAGTTCTCGGCCGTCCACTGGAACGCGCGAGGCTCAAATCCCCCTCCCGGGTTCGTTTTGGAATGGACTTCCACTCGCCAGGGCGCTCTATCGACGCAGAGAACCTTTGACACGACCGCGTTGACTGCCGGCAGTGCGGTCATCGCGGCCGTCAGCAGGAACAGCCGAGGAGTGACGGCTGTTGCCTCCGTGACGCTGAACGTGTT
>JACQFU010000340.1 GCA_016199905.1 Candidatus Wallbacteria bacterium | reverse complement strand
GCGCGCGGAAGGTGGGAGAGCGGTTGGCGTCTCGCTTGAAAAAAGTAGGGCGGGCGTCCCTGCCCGCCAATGGTGATGCGGCTTCCGGGCAGGCACGGAGGCCTGCCCTACTGATTTCCCCATGAGCCGCGCGCGCACCCGGTGTGCCGGATCTCCTTGCGATCCGTGCTGGATCTGGCTAACCTGCCTCGACACGTCGTCCCGAGTGAGGCGACATCCCATCTCGTCGGACAGGCAGGTAAAGGTCCATGGAACTCAGAACCGCAGCTTTGCTGGCACCGGCGATCTTGATTCTCGCGGCAGGTGGCTCCAGTCCGGTGCGTGCCGCCGACGCTCTGAGCGATACGCACTACAGCTATCAGCGGGACGTCAAGCCGATCCTGGAGAGGCACTGCATCGTGTGCCATGCCTGCTACGATGCGCCCTGTCAGCTCAAGATGGAGTCCAGTGAAGGGCTCGATCGAGGCGCCTCCAAGGCCGTGGTCTACAAGGCGCGGCCCAAGGCCCAGGACACCACCCGCCTTCATATCGATGCGACGAACACGGCGGCCTGGCGGCAGAAGGGCTTCTTCTCGGTGATCGAGGGGGGCTCGTCGTCGCTGCTTTCCAGGATGCTCGAGCTCGGCCGGCGTCAGGCCCCGAAGGCCAATGAGCCGATTCCGGCCACGGTGCCGATGGGCCCCAAGCGAGAGAACGTTTGCCCGAAAGCCGAGGAGTTCGACTCCTACCAGCACCGCCGCATGCACGAAGGAATGCCCTTCGGTCTGGCGCCGCTGAGGCCGGACGCGTTGCTCACCCTGCAAGGCTGGCTGGCCCAGGGGGCCCCGTTGGACGACCCCGAAACGCCCCCAAGCGATCAGGCCATGGAGATCGTTGCGCGCTGGGAACAGTTTCTCGACGCGCCCGACAATCGAAGCCAGTTGCTGGCGAGGTACATCTACGAACATCTCTTTCTCGCCCATCTCTACTTCGACCGGACGGCGAGCTCGGGCTTCTTCGAGATCGTTCGCTCCACCACGCCTCCAGGTAGTCCCATCCAGATCGTACCGACCCGCCGCCCCAACGACGATCCGGGAGGCCCCATCTTCTACCGGCTGCGGCCCATCCGAGACTCCATCGTCCAGAAGACTCACATCACCTATCCCTTCGGACCGGAGAGGCTCGAGCACATCAAGCAACTGTTCGCTCAGGTGGCCTGGAAGGTCGACGAGCTGCCTTCCTACTCCTTGGACGACTCCACCAATCCATTCAAAACCTTCGCCGCAATCCCTGCACGGCTGCGCTACCAGTTCATGCTCGATAACGCCTACTACTTCGTGCAGTGCTTCATTCGAGGCCCCGTCTGCCTGGGCAACATCGCGACCGATGTGATCCAGGACCACTTCTACGCGATGTTCCAGCGGCCAGCGTCCGACCTGTTCTGTCAAGACGCCGACTACGCACGGCAGGCGGTCGAGCACCTCGACGTGAAGGGGCGCGAAGGCTTCAAGATTGACGTGAGGCCGGAGTGGTTGGCGAGCGAACAACGTTACGGAAAGCTCCGCCTCGCGAGATACAAGAACCAAGAGGCCACCTCGCTGGAGGACATCTGGAACGGAGACGGTTCCAACCCCGACGCGATGCTGACGATCTTCAGGAACTTCGACAGCGCCACGGTGATCCGGGGCCTGCGCGGGCAAGATCCAAAAACCTTGTGGGTCATGGACTACCCCATCTTCGAGCGAATCTACTATCTGCTCGTCGTGACCTTCGACGTCTTCGGAAGCGCCTATCATCAAGTCGTGACCCGGAGCTACTTCGACTTGCTGCGGGCCGAGTCCGAAACCAATTTCCTGCGTTTCATGCCGAAGGAAGCACGCAAGCCCCTTCGGGACAGCTGGTACCGCGGCACCGGGGCCAGCCTGAAGACCCTGGCCGTCTACCCCAGCGTGGACGACGAGACGCCAAACCGGCTGGCGTTCGCAGCAACGGACCCGAAGGCCGAGTTCATCGCTCAGCTTCGGGCGCGGATGACGCCGATCGCCGGAGCTGCCGGGGATCTCACCGGCAACTCGTTCGCAGAGAACGACCGAGTGCTCGACGCCACGATGCGACAGGCCGTCGACGGAGCGTTGCAGTCTCTCGAAGCCGGCACCGCGTCCGAGCACCCGTTCATCAGCTTTCTGCCGGAAGTGACGTTCGTTCGCGTCGGCATCGGAGACAAGACTCAGGACCTGGCCTACACGGTTCTCCACAGCCGGAGTCTCAAGAACGTGGCCTTCATGTTCCAGGAGACGCGCCGGCAGGAGCCGGAGATGGACTACCTGACCGTGCTCCGCGGGCCGGTGGGATGCTATCCCAACTTCATCTTTCAAATTCCTTTGGCGAAAACCGACGACTTCGTCAAGCTACTCGCCGCGGTGACCGACCAGGACAGCTTCAATTCGGTGATCCGCGAGTATGGCGTCCTACGGACGCATCCGTCGTTCTGGGACGCCTTCGACTTCATCAAGAAGTACCAGTCGCGGTTGAACCCCGTCGAGTGCGGCATCTTCGACGCCAACCGCTACGCCAACTACTGACGTGTCCTGACGAAAAGGGTCCAGGTGGTCGCGTGAAGACAGCACTGAAAAGGCTCTTCTCAATCGCGGCGGCGCTCTCCGCCTGTTCTCGGTTGGTGGCCTACGATGCCTTCATCGTGAGCGACCCCAAGGACTTGCAGCTCGTCGACCTGAGCGGCAGCTACAAGTACGTCTCCGACCAACTCGAGCAGCGCCGAGATCTGCTCACGGTCCTTCGGCGCGCCGCGGGCCACAAGATAGCCAAGGACTGGGGCCTCGAGGAGACCCCGGACAAGGCCAAGCTCTCGCTGGGCATCGTCGCCGACGCGTCGGCCGGCCCTCTGGAAATCGCCGTCGTCGTGACGGGCGACCGCCTCGACAGCGGCCAGGTCAAGGCGCGGCTCCTCGAGAAGTACGGCGAGCACTTCGGCCGCCACAAGAAGACGCTGGCCGCCACCGAGGCGACGATCGACGGTGAACAAGCGACCGTCCTGCCCAACATGGACGGGAAGGGCGAATACGTCGTGGTGCCGATGGGGCACACGCTCCTCCTCGGATCGACGCAGCCGGGCCACCATGACCTGCTCGAACGCACACTAAAAGTGGTCAAGGACCCCTCGCTCCGCCGCGCCGAGCCGCCCGCCAGCGTGTGCATCGTGGACAAGGGCAGTCTCACGCCCCAGGAGCGCCAGAGCGCCAAGGATTTCTTCGCAAAAACCACAAAGGGCAAGATCGAGAAGTTCCGCGGCGGGTTCGAGAAGCTCTATCGCAGTCTCGACTCCCACGAATTCAAGCCCGACGAGTTCAAGAGCACCAGCGAGAAGATCGAGGAACTGTACCTCAAGCACGTCGACTGGGCGGTGGAGTTGAAGTACGCCCGTGGCGCCGGC
>JACQFU010000333.1 GCA_016199905.1 Candidatus Wallbacteria bacterium | reverse complement strand
GAGTCAGCTTGGCGACGATCTCGCAGCAGGCCATCGTCTTTCCGGCGCTCATGCAGGTGCCGCTGACCAGCACGATGGGGACGGACTTGCCCAGCGTCTGCCTCTCGGGAATGGCGTTGGCGGCGATGTTGAGCACCTGTCCCGACCGCACGGCCATGCCGAGGACCCGCACGCGAAGCGGGTGGCCAAAGTCCTTGTTCTCGCTGGTGCACTCGCCGACCACGCCGCCCAGGTTCAGGATGTGCAGCGTGTCGCCCACGGCGAAGCGCTCCGGCACGCGGCCGACGAAGCCGCGAAGGGCGCGTCGCGCGCCCAGGGCGCCGGCGATGACGTCGTCCCTGGAGATGTGGGCCATGCGGCCCGTTACCAGCTCCAGCTGGTCGTAGACGCGCTTCTCCTCCAGCGCCTGCACGAGCACCACGTTGCCCGTGCGCGACTCGCAGCGATCGATGACATCGACCACGTCCGGCAGGTGCAGGTTGTAGGTGACCGATCCGTGCTTGTTGACGCGGACCCTCATTCGTCCTCCTTGCCTGCGCGGGCCCAGAGCACCGGCGGGATGCCGTAGATCTTCGCGAACCCTCGCGCCTCGTCGCCGGTCCAGAGCTTCATCCCCTCGCCGTAGACCGCCACGCGCGGGTCCATCATCGAATGCGGACTCCGCGCCCCCGTCACGTCGAGGACTCCGCGGCAGAGCTTCACGCGCACCTCGCCCCGGACTCGCGCTTGACTCGACTCCAGCATCGCCTCGATGTCCCGCATCACGGGATCGAAGTACTGCCCGCCGTGCAGCAACTGTCCGTAGAAGGCCGACACCTGGTCCTTCCAGAACGCCTGCCACCCCGTCAGCACCAGCTTCTCCAGCTCCCGGTGCGCGCGCAGGATCGCGTGCGGGCCCGGCGCCGAGAAGGCGACGCGCCCCTTGATGCCCAGGATCGTGTCGCCCACGTGGACCCCGCGGCCGATGGCGTGCTCCAGACCCAGCGCGTTGAGCCGCCGGATGAGAGTCACTCCATCCATCGACTCTCCATCGATCGCTACCGGCAGCCCCCGCTCGAAGCCGAGCACCAGCGAGCGCCCCTGGGCCGGGGCCTGGGCCGGAGTCGCGCCCGGGTAGAGGTGCTCGGGCACCTCCTCCCAGCTCCCGTGCGTCTCGCGACCGCCGATGGTCGTCCCCCAGAGCCCTTCGTTGATGGAGTAGGCGGTCGTCTTCTTCTCGACGGGGATGCCGCGCGACTCCAGGAACGCCGTTTCCTCCTCGCGCCCGGCGCCCAGGTCCCGGATCGGCGTCAGGCACGGCAACTCCGGCGCCAGCACCGCCAGCGCGGTGTCGAAGCGGATCTGATCGTTGCCGGCGCCGGTGGAGCCGTGGACCACCGCGGCGGCGCCGCTTCGGAGCGCCAGACTCGCCACTTCGCGGGCTTGCAGGACCCGCTCCGCGGAAACCGACAGCGGGTAGACCCCGCCGCGCAGCACGTTGCCCCGGATCAGCGGCGCCAGGAACTCGCGGTAGAGCGCCTGGGTGGCGTCGAGCGTCCGGTGGCCCGCCGCCGCCCCCAGCGCAGCCGAGCGGCGCTCGATCCTCGCCAGTTCCTCGGCGCCGAAGCCGCCCGTGTCGACTGTCACCGTCATCACGCGTGCGCCGTACACCTCCTGCAGGTAAGTGACGCAGAACGAGGTGTCGAGCCCGCCCGAGAACGCCAGCACCACGGTCCTGCCGGAGAGGTCGCCGTACCGATCGATCTTGCGCATCGCGCTACAGTCTACGCCTCCTCCTCGAAGTAAGCCTCTACGATTCGCCGGTAGCCCTCGACGCCGCGGAGGAAGTCGGCGATCGCGATGTGTTCGTCGGCCTGGTGGGACTGCTCCGGGGCGCCCGGGCCAACGATGATGCCAGGGCATCTGCGCAGATGGAAGAGGTCGCTCACGCCGCCGAAGGCTCGCGGCGAGACCAGGTCCAGGGCGTTCAGGGCGGCCCGGACGATGGCGGCCCCGGCCGCGGTGTGCACCGGCTGGAAACGCGCGGACTTCACGACGACCTCGCCGCTCGCGGCGTGACGCACCGCGTCAACGAGCCGCTCGTTCGGCCAGTCGGGAGTGCTGCGGCCGTCGACCGTGACCCGGCATTCCGGCGGGATGACGTTGGAGCGCACGCCGCCCGCGATCATCGTGACCGCCAGCGTCGCGCGCCCCAGCAGCGGGTCCTCCTCCGGAAACTCCAGCCCCTGCACCGCCAGCACGTCCTCGGCGGCGCGCTCGATGGCGTTGACTCCTTCCCAAGGACGGCTTGCATGGCCCGCCCGCCCCCGCGCCACGACCTCCAGCTTCACCAGCCCCTTCTGGGCCGAGCAGACCTGCATCGCCGTCGGTTCGCCGACGAGCGCGGCGTCGGGCCGCGGCAGACTGCCCACCAGCTTCTCCATTCCTTCGCCACCCGTCTCCTCGTCGCAGGTGGCCGCGAAGAGCAGGCGCCCGCGGCGCGGAAGAGGCGCGTGCAGGAACGCGAACAGCAGGCCCGCCACCGCCGACTTGGCGTCGCCGGCTCCCAGACCGTAGAACCGCCCTTCCTCGACCGTACCGCCGAAGGGGTCGCGCGTCCAGGCGGCCGTGGCCGGCACCGTGTCGAGGTGGGAGTTCAGCAGCAGCAGCGGCCCGCCGCTGCCGCGCTCGGCGCAGACGTTGCGGCCGGCCACGGTGGCGCGATGTCCCGCCGCCTCGAGCAGCCCGCGTACGTACTCGACGGCCGCCTCTTCCTTGCCCGAAGGGCTGGGGATGCGGACCAACGCGGTCAGGACTTCGAGCGGGGACTCCATTCCCTTCACTTCGTCCGCGACTTCTTGCGCGAGGCCTTGCGCTTGCGCCACTGGCGGTTCTTGCGGGGTTCGCCGGACTCGGTGGGCGGCGCCGGGGGGCTCTTGCTGACCAGAGTGCCCGAGCCGCGCTCGGTGAAGGTCTCCTCCAGGATAGAGTGAGGCGCCACGCCCGAGAGGATGGTAGCGTGCCGAACGCCGCTCTCGACGGCGGCGACGGCGGCGCCGAGCTTGGGCAGCATGCCCTTCTTTACCGTGCCGCGCGCCATCAGCTTGTGGGCCTGCGCGGTGGTGAGCGTGGCGACGATCTCCTTGGACTCGAGAGATTTCATCACGCCGGGGACGTTGGTCAGGATCATCAGCTTCTCGGCCGAGAGTGCCGCGGCGATCTCGGCGGCGACGGTATCTGCGTTGATGTTGAAGACGTGGCCTTTGTTGTCGGCGCCCAGGCTGGAGAGCACGGGGATGTAATCGTGGGCGAGCAGCGTGTCGAGCAGCGCGGTGTCGACCGAGACGATGTCGCCCACGTGGCCGAAGTCGACGTCGGACTCTTCGCCGGTCTCCGGATCGCGCATCCGCTTTACCGGCCGCCGGCGGGCCAGCAGCACGCCGCCGTCGACGCCGGAGAGGCCGACGGCGCGGCCGCCGTGGCGCCTCAGGGCGGAGAGGATCTCGGTGTTGATCTTGCCGGCGAAGACCATTTTGGTGACCTCGAGGGCGTCCTGGTCGGTGATCCGGCGGCCGGCGACGAAGACAGGTTTGAGACCCAATCGCTCCGAAAGCTCGTTTGCCTGCGGGCCCCCGCCGTGGATGAGCACCACGCGCACGCCGACCTTCTCGAGGAAGCAGACGTCCTGGGCGAGACGATCGAGGATCTCGGGATCGGCCACCAGCTCGCCGCCGGCCTTCAGCACGAACGTCTTGCCCTTGTACTGATTGAGGTACGGCAGCGCCTGCAACAGCAGAGAGACGTCCAGCATCAGCGAGGCCTCCGGCCCGCCGAACCCGCCAGCGCGACCAGCAGCGCCTTCTGCACGTGGAGGCGATTCTCCGCCTCGTCGACGACGGCCGACCAGGGGCCGTCGAGGGCGTCGTCGGCCAGAGCGACGTTGCGCCGGACGGGCAGGCAGTGCATCAGGAAGCCGCCGGCGGTGCGCCTCATCTGTTTGGCTCCGACGATCCAGCCGGAGTGCTGGGCGCGCAGCGCCTTTTCGGCCGCGTCGTCGCCGTAGTGCGCGAGGCTGCCCCACTCCTTGGCGTAGACGACGTCGGCGCCGTCGAAGGCGCTCTCGAAATCGTGGGCCACCTCGACGGAGCCGCCGCTTTTCTTTGCGTTGGCCCGCACGCGGGCCATCACGTCGGGGTCCAGCTCGAAGCCGGGGGGGTGGGCGATCGAGATCCGCATGCCGGCGCGACTGGCCGCCAGCACGGCCGAGTTGGGGACCGCCGTCGGCAACGCTCGCGGATGCCGGCACCAGACCAGGACGAAGCGCTTTCGCTTGGTCGTCTTCAGCCGTTCGCGGATCGTCAGGAGATCGGCCAGTGCCTGGCACGGGTGGTAGAGCGAGGACTCCATGTTAATGACGGGCACGGTGCTGTACCTGGCGAAACCCGAGAGGATCGGGTCCGCGCGCTCCACCGACCAGTCCTTGCCGGAGGGGAAGCAGCGCACGGAGAGCAGGTCGCAGTAGCGCGCCAGGACCGGCACGGCCTCTCGCAAGTGCTCGGCCGCGTCGCCGTCCATCACGGTCCCGTCCCGGTGTTCCAGCTTCCAGACGCCCTGCCCGACCGACAAGTCGATCGCGTGGCCGCCGAGCTGGAACATCCCGGCTTCGAAGCTGGCGCGAGTCCTCAGGGAAGGGTTGAAGAAGATCATTCCGAGGATCTTGCCCGCCAGGAGGGGCTTGTGGCCGCGCGCCTTGAAGCGGGTCGCCAGTTCGAGAAGCGCTTCCAGCTCGGCGTCGGAGAGGTCGTCGGTGGTGAGGAAGTTGCGGCCGGCAAGGCCGGCGAGCGGATTGGTGCGGGTCGTCATCGGGTGCTCCCGTTCGGGTCGTGCAAGCAAGTCAAGAGACTGCGGGCGGCCTCGAGCTGGGCGGCGACGCTGGCGGCGCCCGTGCCGCCGGCGACGTTTCGGCGCGCCAGGCTCACCTCGGGATCGTAGAGCTCCAGCGCGCGGGCATCGAAGTGGGCGGACGCCTCGAGGTAGGCCGCCAGCGGCAACTTCGAAAGCGACAAGCCGGCCGCGGCCGCCGCCCGCACCAGCCGTCCCACGGCCTCGTGGGCGCTGCGAAACGGCAGCCCCTTCTTGACCAGGTAATCGGCAAGGTCAGTGGCGTAGAGATCGTCGGTCAGGGCCGCCCGCATCCGCGCCCGATCCGGCTCGAAGGCCTCGGCCACTCGCCGGAAGACCTCGACGCACTGCCAGGCGGAATCCAAAAGACTGAAAAGACCCGCTTTATCCTCTTGCAGGTCCTTGTTGTAGCTAATGGGCAATCCCTTCTGGAGAGACAGGATGGCGCAAACTTGCCCGATTGCGGTCGCCGCTTTGCCCCGGATCAGCTCCAGAGAGTCGGGGTTCTTCTTCTGTGGCATCAGCGAGGATCCGGTCGCGAGGCGGTCCGGCAGCCGCATGAACCCGAGCGCCGGGCTGCACCACAGGACCCAATCCTCGGCGTAGCGCGACAGGTGAGCCAACGTCTGGGCCAGCGCGAACGACACCTCCGCCACCAAGTCGCGGTCGCCCACAGCATCGAGGCTGTTCTCGGAGGGGCGGGCGAACCCCAGCTCCGCGGCCAGGACCTTTCGGTCGACGTTCAAGGTCGTTCCGGCCAGCGCTCCCGAACCGAGGGGCATCCTGTCTGCGCGGCGGCCCGCAGCCCGCACTCGCTCCACGTCCCGCGAGAGCGCCCAGAAGCAGGAGAGCAGGTAATGTCCGAGCGAGAGGACTTGCGCGGGTTGCAGGTGCGTGAGCCCGGGCATCGGGGTCGCGATCTCCGATTCGGCGCGGGTTACCAGGGTCGAGAGCGTCGCGAGCAGCGAGGCGTCGACTCGCGCCAGCTCGGCTCTGAGGTACATCCTCAGGCTCGTTCCGACCTGGTCGTTTCGGGAGCGGCCGGTCTGCAGCTTTTCGCCCGGCGGGCCGCAAAGCTCGGTCAAGCGCCGTTCGACCGCCATGTGGACATCCTCGTCGGTCTCGGCGAACGGGAACGTCCCCTCGCGTTCCTCGACCAGCATCGCGGCGAGGCCATCGCGGACTTTGGCCAGTTCCTCGGGGCCGTAGACGCCGGCGCGAGCGAGCGCGTTCGCCCACGCCAGGTCCTGCTCCAGCTCCACGGCGAGCAGCCGCCGGTCCACAGCCAGGGAGCAGTTGAACGATTCGAACAGAGGGTCCAGACCGCCGCTCAGCCGGCCTTCCCACGCTTTCTTGCGGGTCATGTCAGTCCAGGTCGCACCGGCCGCCAGGTTATCAGAGGCGAGCAAACGCGTCTACGGGCTGATACGCTAAGGACCATGGCTCGAGCACGACGGCCGGTTGCCCCTCCTCCTGCGGCGGAGCGCGAGTACACCTGGGACGACCTGATCTCGATGCCCGAAGACGGCCGCCAGTACGAGGTCCTTGACGGCAAGCTCGTATTGCGAACCCCGATCACGATTGACGAACTGAACCCGCCCCTCCTCATTCACCAGCTCATTTCCAAGCTCATCGCATTGAGGATTGCAGCCTGGGCAGAGGCTCAAGGGCTCGGTTCCTTTCTCTTTGCCCCCACCGGTGTCAAGCTAGGAGCCAGGCAGGCACCCGAGCCAGACGTTCTCTTTGTCCGCGCCGACAGAGTCGAGGCGCTTTTTGGCCGCGAGGGAGTGCAGGGTGCACCGGACCTCGTCATCGAAATTCTCTCGCCGGGAACGGAGCGCAAGGATTTCCTCCAGAAGCGGCGCATCTATGCCAAGGCCGGCATTCCCGAATACTGGATCGTAGACCCCGAGGAACGCTCCATCGTCGTCTTGACGCTGGAGGCGAGTCACTACGAGGACGCCGAACCCGTCTCTGGAGAGCAGCCGATCCCGACGCTCGCGCTCGCCGGTCTTCCGGTGAAGGCCGGCGAAATCTTTCCCTGAGCGTCGAGCGACGGCATGTTCGCCAAGACGCTCCCCGAGTTCGGCTCCCAGGCGGCGGGGCTGACCCTCGGAGTCGTGGCCTTTAACGAGCTTGCGGCCCCGGTGGCCTACCGCTGGGCCTTGCTCGAGCGCGGCGAGGCCGGCCGGGCGACGCAGGGGCTACACCGATGTGGGAGGGATTCGATGACGTCGGGCGCGATGAGAGAAACACTCAGGGGCAGGTGCCCACGATCTCGATCGGAGCTCCAACAGTGTCGAACGCGCGATTGGGTCCGGCATATTGGTTCCAGCGCAGGTCGTATTGCGCTCGAGGCATGAGGTTGATGTCGTAGGTGCCGTCGCCGTTGTCGAGACCTGGTTCGACGCGTACCCCACCGACGTCTGTCATCACGTAGCGTTGGTGCAGCTTCTCGATTCCTGGTCTCTCGCGGAGCTGGAAACAGTGGATCTTGTAGCCAACGGGCACGAGTGCCGGAAGGTGCTTGCCGCATTCGGTGCGAAAGAACCACTCTGCAACGGTTTCGCAACTTGTGAGGATCTCTATTCTCAGCGGAACCGCTCCTGGCCTTCCGCTGCGAATCGCGGCAAGGATTTGCTCCATCGGCTTTCTAAATCGCGCGTGCTGAATGCCGAAGTATGGGTCCACCATGACGATTTCTGATGCGATACGGAGCATTGGCGCGAGGGCGGCCGAAAGGCCCGTTGCATTCCGCGGCGGAGTGCTCGATGTTCCGATAGTCCAGTTTGGGTGGTCGCCGATCTTGCCCGAAACGACGACGCCAGCGTGCTGACGCGGGTTGCTCATGGCCAGAATCGCCCTAAACGGAAACAGCCCATGCTGGAGCTCTGCATTTTCCAACCAAGTTTGGTTGCCATCGAACCGATCGCTACGCGCAATCACACGCTCCGTCAGCAGCTTCGCCAGGGTTTCAACTCGCGTGCGCTCCAGATCGGAAAGCTCTGTTGCCGCTTTGAGCACACGCCTGCGCCATTTGGCTACCCTCGGGAGCTCGCTCAGAATTCGCGGCCGCCCCAGTCCAAAGGCCTCCGCAAAGTAGCGATACTCCGAGAGAGTCCCCCATCGGGCCACTAACTCAGGTTCGATGGCGTATTCGTAAATCACGTCTACATCAGCTCTTGAGCGCGTTCCGCGAAGAACCCGTTCGGCCAGCGCTGCGCAAACTCCCCGTCGGGGGTGAGCCCAATCGAGATGACTCGGGAACCGGTTCCCTTACCCTGCGGATCGACGTATAGCAAACTCACGTCCGACGCATGGATAGGGGTCGCACCTGGGGCAGAGGTTCCCTCTGACGTTTCGCGAACTCGCCGCAAGATCCTCAGGACCAGATGCTCGCTGTGGGTCTCGAGAAGAAAAGTGTTCTTTCGTTCTCCGAGAGCCGAATCGATGAAGACATCTCCCAGTTCGGCCTGCAGCGCGGGATGAAGATGGATCTCTGGTTGCTCGATAGCGATCAGCTGCTCGCGGAGCCCAAACGCATTGACGAGGACCGGAAGCACCTGGCTCACGCCGATGCCCACGTCTCGGTGGCTGACCACGGTGTTTCTTCGGCGGTCCACGAGGACCAGCTCCGTGAAACGATCAATGTCGGCCTCCTGCAGCGTGGCTTTGAATCGAAGCACTTCTTCGTCGACATCCTCGACTACGGGGCGCCTGCCGTCTCCATACCCGGAACCGTCGGCATTACCGTACCCAGAGCCCGAGCCGCTTCCATCGCCGGTGCCGTCACCCAACCCGGCACCGCTGCCGGACCTATCTCTCTCGTTCTCATCGTCTTCATTGAGGCGCTCGACCGCCTCGCGTAGCGGAACATCAAGCTGGTCGAGAGCGACGAGATCGCGCACGACAACCTCGTAGGGCGTACTCAAGCGTTCGGGGGAGCTGAGCCATCGGTTGACGGCTGCGCGCACGACTGCGTCGCGGCGGAGCACGTCCCAAGAGGAGCCTCCGCCCGCGTGCCAGTTCGGATCGTGGTGAGCGGAAAAGGCGAGGTGCCGTGGTGGATAGGAACGGAGCGGCCCCAGATAGTGTAGGCGTCCGATGGCATTCTCGACGGCCGCGGAGATCCCGTTGATGAGCTCACGCAGCGACCGGGGCAAGAACATGCGCACGGCCTGAACAAGGCTCTCGCGGCGGTCGCCTTTTCCGATCGGGAAGAGCAGCGTCTGCATCGTCTCCTGTTCCGTCGAGAGGCGGGCATCCATGTACGGCAGAAAACGCCCAAGCCTGACGATCAAGTCCGGAACGAGCGCGTCGACGGCCTCGTCGATGCCGGCGAAGTCCTCCTCCCTTACCTCTTCCGTCGTCGTGGTCGAGAGGACGATGGCCTTGAGTAACTCACGGAACACGGGAGCTTGTTGATCGAGCCGGTCGATGCGCAAGAGCCCCCCACGACGCGCGCTCATGGTGACGAGCGGGCGATCGTCGGCGAGAACCACGCACGACTCGATAGCGACACGCGGCCCGTGGACACGAGTGAAGCCGCCGAAGATCGTCGGTTGGGTCTCGTCGAACTCTCCCATTCCAACTGTCATCGCCAGTTGCATCCTTCGAGCTGGAGCGAGAAGCTCGCCCAGCCGGCCGGTGAGTTGATCGGTGTCGAGCTCGATGGTCCATTCAACGCGCCTGCTGGCGTCACGTCGGTGGACATACTGACGGAACCCGCCGAGGTCGATCGACTCGCCCCCAATTTCGGTGCGTTGAGTATCGAGATCGCCCGTGAGAATGGCGTGATGCGTCAGTGCGAGGCTGTGGATAATGCTCGACTTGCCGGCGCTGTTGGGGCCATAGACCAAGGTTATTGGGCGCATCGGAATGAGCTGCGTCTCGGCGAACGCCTTGAAGTTGCCGAGGCGGAGTGCGCGGATCATAAACTGGGCTCCGGCGCTGGGGGGGCAGCGAGGTAGCGGGACTGTTGTTCAATTTCTTGGAGGAGCTCAGGCAAGT
>JACQFU010000332.1 GCA_016199905.1 Candidatus Wallbacteria bacterium | reverse complement strand
GGGCTCGGGCCCGTGTCCTGAATCTGGGCCGTCGCCTCGTCGTAGAAGCGCCCGGTGAGCTCCAGGATCACTGGGCCCTGGTAGGCCGTGTCCTGGATCCGCAGCTCGAAGCCGCCCGAGGCGTCGGTCGAACCGGTCGCGAGCGCGGTCCCCGGCTGCCCGTTGGAGACGCGCAGAGCGCGCACCAGGCCGCCCGACTGGAACGGTCCGGCGAAGCCGCTGCCGGTGATCTTCCCAGTAGGCGTGGTGCCGGTACCGGTGCCGGTGCCGCCTCCGGCGCCCACTCCGCCGCCGCAGCCGGTCGCCGCCAACGCGACGGCGAGCAGAAGGATTGGAATGAGCGTGCGGCCCTGTGCGTGCTGGGTCACGGAAAACCTCCGTAAACGCGAATAATCGTGAGACACCCCGGGGACAGGGATACTCTTCTTCTTCTTCGGCTCTCCTCGACGGTCAGTTGAGGGGCGGATGCTATACTCCCCGGCAAAAGGAGGCTCGACGCTGTGGCAGAGCGGAACATCCTGGATGTGCTGGCGGAGATGGGGAGGACCTTCGCAGGCGCCGACCTGTCGCGCGCGACCAATCAGGCCGCCTCCCTGGGCGCGGACCTGGGCTGGGTCCTGCTGGGAATGGGCCTCATCTCCGAAGAGGAGCTGGCCGCGGCCTACGCGCAGCTCTACGACTTGACGCTGGTCTCCGAGGCGGAGATGACGGTGTCGCCGGAGGCATCGGGCCGCATCCCGGAGGGCGTCATTCGCAAGTACAACATCTATCCGGTGGCGGTGGAGGGCGAAGACCTCTGGATCGCGGTGTGCAACCCCACCGGAGTGAAGGCAGCGCAGGCCTTTGCGCGTCAAGAGATGATCCGGGTCCAGGTCGTGCTGGTCGCCCAGAGCGTGATGGGGCGCCTCATCACGGGCCGGCCGCAGGGCGCAGCCCCACGCCCCACGGCGCCCCCGCAGTCGGCCGCGCAGCCTCGCGCGGCTGCCACACAGCCACGGCCGGCGCCGCAGCCCGCGCCGGCTCCCGCCCGGCCCGCCGCCCCTCGACCGGAGCCCCCTCCTCCGCCTCGACCGGCCTCGCCGCCTGGCAGACCTCCGGAACCCGCCGGGCGCCGCCCGGTGGCGGACGACGAGCTCGGCGGGTTGCTGGAAGGGCCGCGCGGCCGAACCGCCGACGAAGAGGTCGAAGCGATGTTCGGAAGGGTCTTGCTTGTGGCTGACGAGACCAACACCATTCAGATCGTGGACAGTATCCTGACGCAGTGCGTCACACACCAGGTGAGCGACCTTCATATCTCGCGCAGCGACACGGGCCTTATCGTCCGTTTCCGTCGCGACGGTGTGCTGGCGCCTCAGCGGCTGAAGCTGGCGCCCAAGAACCAGGAGGCCGTCGTCAGCCGCATCAAGGTCCTGGCCGAGCTGGACCTGGCCGAGAAGCGTCAGCCGCAGGACGGGAGCTTCGACTACTTCGCCAGCCGCGGCGATCGAGACGTGCGCTACGTTTGCCGCGTCAACGTGGTGCCGACGCACACGGGCGAGAAGGCCTGTCTGCGGTTGCTGGAAGCCAATGCGCGTGCCCGCGCGCTGGACGAGCTGGATCTATCCTGGGAGGCGCTCAAGGCCATTCGCACCGTGTCGCGCTCCCCGAGCGGCCTGTTCCTGTTCACGGGCCCGACGGGCAGCGGCAAGACCACAGCCGCCTATGCGTGTTTGCAAGAGATAGCCAACCCGGCGATCTCGGTCTTCACGGTGGAAGACCCGATCGAGTACACCAACGAGTTCTACTATCAGGTGCAAGTGCACGAGAAGATCGGCCTCACCTTCGAAAAGGTGCTGCGGTCGATCCTCAGGCAAGACCCCGACGTCATCCTGGTTGGCGAAATTCGCGACTCGGAGACGGCGCAGATCGGCGCCCAGGCTGCCCAGATTGGCAGGCTCGTGATCAGCACCATCCACACCAACGACGCGCCCGGGACCATCACTCGATTGGCGGATCTGGGCGTGGCACGCTACGCCATCGCGTCTTCGCTGCGCGGGGCGGTGGCGATCCGTCTGTTGCGACGGCTTTGCTCCTGCAAGCGCAGGGCAGCACACCATTCGCCGGAACTGGATGCCGCGCGCGAGCAGTTCTCGCTCGAAGCCGGCGAGCCGTGCGAACCGGCAGGGTGCGCCGACTGCGAGAACACGGGCTTCAAGGGGCGGCTGCCGGTGGCGGAGGTCTTGACGATGGACCCGAAGCTGGCCGACGCCGTGCTGGCGGGCGAGAGCGGATTCGAAATCCGCAAGTCGGCGATGGAAACGGGCTTCCAGCCGCTGCTGGTCGACGCCTGGCGCCGGGTGCTGCGCGGAGAAACTGCCGAGAGGGAAGTCGTCCGGCAGCTGGGGACGCTGCTGTAGGGATCGGAAGCCCGGAGCACGCAGAGAAGCGAGGGCTTCGCGCCTATGAGAGGATTCGTGGCGGTTGGGTCCGTATACATCGGCGCGTTCGTGCTGTTCCAGACGCTGAGGCAATGGTGGCGGCTCGGAGAGATCCCGATCGCGAGCCTGACGAACCAATCGAGGTCGCATGCGCGCAAACTCGTGGAGGACACGGTCGGTCTGGGACTGATTGCCTGGGTGGTCTTCATGATTCTCTACGTCCGCAACCCGGATTGGTGGAGGGGGTTGCCGCATCTGGCGTACGGGCGCGGGATTGCAAATGTCGCAGCCGTCCTGGCCCTGCTCGCCAGCGCCGTCCTGCTCACGACCGGGAACCTGACGATGGGTGAATCCTGGCGGATGGGAATCACGGACCGACCGCAGCCGCTGGTGCGCCACGGGATCTACCGCTATGTGCGCCATCCCATCTATGGCGGAATGCTGCTCTATCTGGGCAGCGCGATCCTGCTGATGCCGAACCTGCTCACGATCCCCGCGATGCTGCTCGCGATGTTCTCCCTGGTCTGCGAGGCCGCGCTGGAAGAGGACTACTGGACCGAGCACGCCCCCGGCGCCTACGCCGCGATGATGGCCGAGACGGACCGTTTCTTCCCCTGGTCCGCGCCGCTGAGGATGCTGCGTCGCAGCGGCCCGCGTGCCCCCGCTGTCGAGGGCTGACTCACGCCAGCCCGGGGATGGTCCGCTTGTTCACCAGCCGGCGGTACTGCAGATTGGCCACGAGCACGAGCAGCGCGTTGCCCAGCCCTCTGCGGCGTCGACCGAAGACGCGCCGCAGGATCGCGGGCCAGGAATAGATCCGCTGCATCAGCGACCAGTAGCTCTCCAGAAGCTGCTCGGGAGTGAAATGGACGGGGCGGAAACCGACGTTGGCGCCGCCGATGCTCGAGAAATCCTCCGAGAGAAGGCGCCCCTGTTTCTGGAAGTCGTGCCATACGGGCGTGCCGGGGATGGGCGCGTAGATGTAGCACCGCACCAGCGGAATCGCCTGTTCGACGATGTAGCCGGCCAGGCGGTCGATCGTCTCGGGGGTGTCGTGATCGAGTCCGATGATGAACTCCGCGGATTGCATCAGGCCGGCATGACCGATGGCGGCGATCTGCGAATCGTACTGGTCGACGCGGTAGAAGCCCTTGGCGACGTTCGTGAGGCTCTTTTGACTCAGGGACTCCAGCCCGAAGCATAGCGTCACGGCGCCGCTGTCGACGGCCTTCTCGAGCAGCCCCTGCTGCTTGAGGATGTCGAGCGTCGACTGGCTGCACCACTTGACTGCGAGCGGCTGCACGGCTTCGAACAACCGCCCGGCGAAGTCGAGATCGCCAGCGATGTTGTCGTCGAGGAAGAAGAAGAATCGGCAGCCCAGCTCGCGCACGGATCGGACGTCGCGGACGATGTGTTCCACCGGGCGGGGCGTGTAGAGCCCTTTCGAGAGCGCGTTGATGGTACAGAAGCGGCAGCGGTAGGGGCAGCCGCGCGCGATCTGCACCGGCATCATCCAGCCGACGGTGTCCTTCTCGAGAAGCAAATCGTAGCGGGGTACGGGCAGATCGCCGACCGGGTGCTTGGCGGGTTCCACGTAGCGAGGCTTGGGGCTGCCCGCCTCGAAGTCGCGCAGGAACTGGGGCCACGTCTGTTCGGCATCGCCGACGACGACTGTGTCGCAGACCTCCTGCACCCAGTCGGGGATGAGCGACGCCATCGTGCCGCCGATGACGGTGTGCTTGCCCAGATTGCGGAAATCGCGGGCGATCTCGCGGGCGCGCCACAGCGAGTGACCCATGTTCGACAGCGCGATGACGTCGGCTTCGGTGTCCCAGGGGATCGACTCGCTGGTCTCGTAACAGAGCTCGACGGCCCAGTGGGGCGGTGTCAGGGCGGCCAGGAGCGGAAACGTCAGGGCAGGCGAGTGGACGACGCGTTCCTTGAAGAGCGAGCCGTCCTCCTGGTAGGTGGTCGGGTGGATGAAGAGGACCTTGCGAGTCTTTGGAGTGGAAAGATAGGCCGGATGATGCCGCTCCAGAAAGAGCCGCGCCAGCCGGCGGCGGCGCCAGGCCAAACCGCGCGGCACTGCGCGCGCAGCGGCAAGGGCCGCGATCAGCCCGAGCGCCAAGGCCCAGCCCCCTCCCATCACGCCGCCCTCCCGTCCAGGACTTGCGACCGAACAGTCGCCGGCTCCGCCGAGTCGTAATGGGCCCGGACCAGCCCAAGGGCCTCGAACGCGCCCGAGGGCCCGCAGGCTTCGGATCGCGCGTCGCCGGGCGGCAACCGCACCGCCGTGGCCAGACCCGCCAGAGAGAGCGCCCGGATCGCGGCCCACGTCAGGTCCAGCTGCCACCACTCCAGACCGTGCCGCGCGCTGGCCGGGAACGCGTGGTGATTGTTGTGCCAGCCCTCGCCGAAGCTCACCAGCGCCGTCCAGAAACAGTTGGTCGAGAGGTCTCCCGTGCGGTACGCCTGGTAACCCAGCGAGTGGCCCGCGCTGTTCACGAACCAGGTGAAATGATCCGTGACGACCAGTCGCACGAACAGCCCCCAGAGGATTCCGTCCCAGCCCGCGACCGCCCAGCAGGCCGCCACCCACGCGAGCACCAGCGGAAGATAGGCCCGCCGCAGCCCGGCGTAAAAGGGCTCGCGCACCAGATCCGGCGCGTACTGCTCCAGTCGCTCGGCGGTCACGTGCGGGAAGTAGTGCCGGTCGATCCAGCCCATGTGGCTGAACCAGAACCCTCGCGAGGCGTCGTGCGGATCGCCCTCGCGGTCGCTGAAGCGGTGGTGCTGCCGGTGGACCGAGACCCACTCGGCCGGGTCGCCCTGCAGCGCCAGCGCCCCCACCACGGCCAGCGCCCGCTCCAGCCACCGGGGCGTCGAGAACGAGCGGTGCGTCAGCAGGCGATGATAGCCCAGAGTGATGCCGAGACAGCCGAACACGGCGTGCATCGCCAGCACCGAGAGAGCCCCCGCCCAGCTCCAGCGCCAGACGACCGTGTAGACGCTGACGGCATGAGCCGCCCACAGGAACAGGCAGTGCGGGCGCGTCGGGAGCCAGTCGAAGGCCGGAGTCCCCAGGAGCCTTCGCCAGTAGAGAGCGTATTGGGTAGCGTGCAGTGCGATGAAGCTCTCGCTGACGTAGGTTCCGCCTCCGTGCTGGCGCAGGATCTCGTGCACGCGGCGGATCCGATACCACGGCACCTGGGGAGTGATGTGGTGTTCGACGTGATAGCCGCCGTTGGCCGTGAGCAGGCCCAGCAAGGGGCCGGAGGCGACCGTGCGGGTGTTGCAGAGCTTGCAGTCGGTGTACATCTCAACGCCCGCGTGGGACAGCGACAGGACCAGCGTCGTGAAGCAGAGGCCAAGCGCGAAGGTGCCCAGGAACCACCCGTAGGCGGGGGCCCCCAAGAGATGGAAGAGCATCCAGTGGTAGAGCACGAGGACCGGCATCGCGGCGCGGATGCGCCATCGTTCGGCGGGTTTGTAGACCGCGGGCTGGAACCCGAAACCGCCGAGCCAGCTCGGGGCGATGACGAGGAGCGGGAACCCGAGCGGCAAGAAGACGAGCAGGGTGTGAGTGAGCACGCCGACCCGGCGGGCGTGCTTGGGGCTGTCACCGGACGGGTCCTCATCGAACCCCGTGTTGCGATGGTGGCCGCGGTGCATCGCGCGAAACCCAAAGTAGTTGGTGAAGGAGTGGACGAACATCCAGAGCCCCACCGCGTCGTTGGCGATCGGGCTTCTGCCGTAGCAGCCGTGGCTCGCATCGTGGCCGATGAAGGCCATCACGACGTGCGCAAATCCGCCGGCCACGGCGAACGCGATCGCGGCTGGCCAGCTCGCACGCGCGGCCAGGACGGCGCACGCGTAGAGGACGCCGACCGCGGCGAAGGGCGCAGCTAGCCCGGCAGTCGACGGCGTGTGGAGCCCCTCGCGCACCGCCTGCTCGGCCGCGGCGAGCGCGCGGAGGCGGCAGGCTGCGTGGGGGCCGGGGAGTTGGGGCTGCGGGCCAGGGGCTGCGGGCTCCGGGGGTTCGACGCCCCCAGGGAGCTGCGAGAGCGCAGCCTCCGAGGCCTGGTAGGCCGCGGGCGAAGCGAGGCGCACGAGCCAGGGGGGCAGCATCACCATCGAGCGCGTTGAGGCCAGGGGAGCGCACTGCTCGCGATAGTACCGATAGCAGAGGACGCTCTCGACTTGCGGATCGAGACCGATAGATCGGAAGGCCCCGGCCAACCGGCGGGTCTCCAGGATGTCGGAGACCAACAGGATAATCTGAGTCCAGATGCAGGACGCGCGCGCGGCCACAGGCAGCTCAGCCAGCTCCCGGGCCAGGAGCGTCCGGAGGAACGCGATGTGCTTGACCTCGTCGGCCAGCACGACCTCGAGCGCCTCCCGGGCTTCGGCCGGCAGGGGAGTGACGAGCAGCCTGCGGATCAGGAAGTCGCCCATGATGTCGCCGCCGAGCAATCCGAGCAGCTTGGTGGCTTTGTGCGGGCTTCCCACCAGCGCTCGCTCCATCCGGGCCAGGTTGGCCGAGGGGGGCTCGAGCTCCCCGAAGAGCCGGGTAAGCCGCTTGCAGACGGCCACGTGGCCGCCCTCCTCCTTTCTCTGGTCGGAGGAAAAGGACTGTTCTTCGTGGCTTTGGGCCAGGGCGCAGTACTGATCGGCGAGTTGAAAACCGATCCACTCCATGTGGTGGACCGCGCTGAAGATCTGCCTGTAGGCCTCGCGAGTCACTTGTTCGACGCGACGGCGTCGGGAGAGGCGAGCGGCCGGGCGGGGGCGGGCGTGATGTTGACGAGGGGTTGCGCCTTCATCGTCTCGATCGAGGGCGCCACTCCTCCGGCAGCCTCGGCCAGCTCGATGCGCTTCTGAACCAGTCGATAGTCGGTCAGTCCTTCGGTGTCGGGGTTGTCCTTGGCCTCGCGGTTGTGGAACAGCAGGCCGCTTCCCCGCTCGTAGCGCGCAAGCTCGTCGGGGCGGTAGCGCCGATGGGCGTTCCAGAGCTGGGAGAGCACGCGCAGCCCGCCGAAGAGCACGTGCGGGATCTCGACCACGCGCGGCGAATAGATCGGCGGTAGGGTCCGCAGCGTTACGTTCGGCAGCCGGATCAGGTTCAGGCAAGTGCGGATGTAGAGCTTCACCATCTCCCGGAAGTAGGTCTTCATGGGGAGGCGGCTCGGCAGCGCCAGGTGGGAGATGTCCCAGATCTCGTGGTGGTCGCGGTCGATGATGACCACGTCCTTCCACTCGTCCCAGATGGCCGTCCCCGGCAGCGGCATCAGGGGCTGCAGGATCACGTAGTAGAGCTTGTTGTCGTAGATGTACTTTTGGATCTTCTTGAAGTCCGCCATCCCCCAGTTGGGGTTCAAGATGAAGGACGCGTAGGGATCGACGTTGGCCTCCCGGAGCACCTTGAAGGCCTCGACGTTGACTGCGGCCGTCGACTCCTTGTTGAAGTACTCGAGCTCGGAGTCGCTGTAGCTCTCGACTCCGACGACGACTGCCTGGAGGCCAATCTTCGACCAAGCCTTGATGATGTCCGGGTGCTTGGCGATGAAATCGGAGCGGCCGTAACAGAAGAACTGCTTCTTCAGCCCCTTCTTCACGATGAGGTCGTGAATCTTCATCATCCGCGAGGGGTGCAGGAAGAAGTCGTCGTCGACGATGTAGACGTTCGGCGACCACATCTGTTCGAGCTCCGCCACGAACGCCTCCGGGGAGCGGAACGCGTAGTGGCCTTCCGTGGCCTGCCAGCAATAGCAAAACGAGCAGGTGTAGGGGCAACCCCAGGCCGTCTTCATGAGGTGACAGGGGTTGTGGTAGATGTAGTAGTACTGCGGCCAGAAGCGTCGGGTGAGCTCGCGGCACGCGAAGGGGATCTGGTCGGGGTGAGGATACGGAGGGGTCGTCGTCTTGGAGAAGCCGTCGTCCTCCCGCACTCGCACGCCTTGGACGGCCTTCAGGTTTCGCAGGCCGGAATCCTCGAACGCTTCCAGCATCTTCGCGAACGTGAAGACGCCCTCTCCTTGGATGACGACGTCGGCTTTCGTGCGAGCCATGTCGTCGCCGTTTCGCGTCACGTGGACGCCTCCGACCGCGATGAGGGCGTCCTTGCGGTTGGCCTTCACCTTGTCCATCATCCGCCCGATCCCGTTCACGCCGTTGATGTAGGTCGTGAACCCCACGACGTCCGGATCGAATTCCCGCAGCATCCGGTCGAAGTTCTCGGGTTCGTCCAGGATGCCGTCGTAGATGAGCACCTCGTGCTTCTTCGGAATGCCGGCGGCGACGGCCTCCAGCTCGAGGGGGTCGCAGATCATCATGTTGTGCAGGCCGATGGAGTGGGTCGGGATCCTCGGTCGTGCCAGCGCGATTTTCATGGTCTTGCGGACCTCTCTTCAGCTTTTTCCCCGGGGGTCAAACCAGGCCGGGGCATATTCGTTTCCGCACCTGGGAGCGATAGGCCAGGTTCACGCCGAGCAGGAAAAGCACGAACGCCACGTTCGTCCGGATGCGGGACGTGAAGCAGCGTTTGAGGATGTTGCTCAGCTTGAACACTTCGTTGTACACCCGCCAGTAGCCGTCCTCGACCTGGTCGGGCGTCAGCCGCTTGGGCTGATACACGCAGGTGGCGCCGTTGTACTCGTTGTAGTCGTAGGTGAGAATCTTCCCTTCGCGGCGCATCCGCTCGAAGAGCGGCGTCCCCGGGATCGGCGTGAGCACGTAGAACCGCGGAAGCGTGATCTTGTTTCGCATGACGAAGTCGATGGTGGCTTCGAACGTCTCCTGGGTGTCGCCGTCCATCCCGAGGATCATTTCGCTCGAGACGTTGATGCCCGCCTTGGCCAGCGTCGCGAGCATCTCGTCGTAGTCCTCGGCCTTCACGAAGGTCTTGTCGTGGGCGTGAAGGCTCGCGGTATTGACGGTCTCGAAGCCGAAGGAGAGCGTGCTGCATCCGGACTGACGGGCCAACTCCAGAAGATCGGGCCTGCGCAGGATGGTGAGCGCGCATTGCCCGACCCAGCGGATGCCCAGCGGGATCAGGGCCTCGAAGAGTTGCTTGGCCGTTCGGAAGTCCGCGCCGATGTTGTCGTCCACCATCAGGATCTCGCGAAAACCGAGCCCCTTGGCGGCTTCCACGTCCCGGACGACTTCGTCCACCGTGCGCCGCTTGTACCGGTTCTTGTAGACCGCGAAGATGGAGCAGTACTCGCAGCTATGGGGGCAGCCGCGTCCGACCAGCACGGCCACGATGGGTCCCACGCGCTTCTCGGCGATGAGGTCGTAACGCGGGACCGGCAGACCCTCGCATGCCTGGTCCAGATTCGATTCGTAGCGCGGCTTCAGCACTCCGTTCTCGTAGTCGCGCAGGATGGTTTGCCATTGGGACTCGGCCTCTCCGATGCAAACCGCGTCGGCGTGCTTCAACGCCTCGTCTGGCACCAGAGAGGCCATCGGGCCGCCGCAGATCACGGTCTTGCCGCGACGCCGGAACTCGTCCATGAAATCGAAAGCGTGCCAGAGCGCGTAGCCCATCGCCGTCACCGCGACCAGATCCGCGTCGGTGTCCAGCGGGACGTCCTCGATGGTCTCGTAGCAGAGCTCCACGTCCCAGTCCGAAGGCGTGAGTCCCGCGAGCAGAGCGGGCGCCAGCCCCGGGGCATAGAGCATGCGCTGCTTCACCGGCAACCCCGTCTCCTTGCTCTTGAGGGTGCTGCTGATGATCAGAAGCTTGTGCGCGTACCGGCGCTTCTCGAGGCGATCCGGATAATGGCGGGCCAGGAATGCCCGGCGGCGGCGCTCGCGCAGGGCGGTTCGCCATGCCCAGACTCCGGCTATCAGGGCCGCCACCCCGAGCAGGGTCCAGAAGAACGACTGCATGAGCAACTTAGATTACCCGTGACGCCGCTCACAGTCAAGCATGGCGGCGGTCGCCGAGCCCTCCCGCGCCTTGCGGGGTTCGCGGCCGATGCTCTAATCTCGGGCGCGTGGCAGCACCCTCTGAAGACGCAGCGCGTCAGGCTTCCGATCCGCTTTCGCTCGCCTTGCTGGGCGTCCTGGCCGTGCAGGTGGCGCGCGTTCTGCTGAGACAGATTCAAGTCGAAGCGGTCGACTATGGGCCCGATGGCGAGTGGTACGTCGCGATGGCCGATATGCTCGCCAAGGTCGGCGTCATGGATCCGCGGGCGTTCTCTGCGGGATACATGCACCCGCTCTGGCCGATGGTTATCCGGCTCCTATGGATCTTCACGGGTCGAAGCTTCGGCGCGCTGCGGGCCGCAAACTTGCTCTTCTGGGGCTGCACGCTGGGATTGACCTATCTTCTCGCCCGGCCCCTGCTCGGAAAGCGAGGGGCCTTGCTGGCGACGTGCCTGCTCTCGTTCGATGGACTGTGGAACTACGTCGAGCTGCCGCAGTACGAGGTGTTCCTGGCGATGGCGATGGCAGCAGCGCTTCTGGCGTGGGTGCGCGCCGGGTCGGCCCGGGGTCGTGGGCCATGGGCGTTCTCGGGTGTGATGTGGGGGCTGGCCGGCCTGGTGCAGGCCCGGGTGCTGCTGATCCCGGCGCTGTTGGTCGCGGCGGCGCCGGCAGCGGAGGGAAAGGCCAGGTGCTACCGAGGCCCGATGCTCGCGGCGCTGGTCGCGCTCTACGTCATGCTGCCGTACGGTTGGCGAAACTGGGTCGTGCTGGGTCACTTCTCGCTCGTGCCCTCCAACTCGGGCGAGAACCTCTTCATCGGCAACAACCCGGCGGCCAACGGTTCCTACCTGGGGATACCCTGGGAGCTGCGTCCGGCAGGCCACAACTGTCCCGATCTCTACGTGGGCTCGGCAGCCTACCGGCAGGCCGCCTGCAAGTGGATCTGGGAGAACCCCCGGCAGTTCGCCCTGGTCCTGGCTCCAAGGAAGCTCGCGAACTTCTGGGACCTGGGCAAGCCCGTCAACGCGGCGTTCGTGGGGCTGATGCTCGCCGGTGCGGCGATGCTCTGGCGGTGGCAGCGCTCCCCGGCCGTGGAGGCGCTGGTCGTCATCGTGTTCTACTTCTGCGCGTTGCACCTGATCTTCTTCGCGGTGCCGCGATTCCGGCTGCCGATCCTGCCGATGGCGCACATCCTGGCCGCCGGCGCGGTGGTTCTCTACTTGAACACGCGCCGCTCGATCTGAGAACGCTCCGGAAAGAGCGCGGGTCGCAGGAGTCGAACGATGCTCTGGACCATCGGGCTCCGAAATCGCATCGCGAACCACAGAGGCACCAGCCGGGCGCCCATCCGGCCCTTGGCGTCCGGCGAGGTCTGCCCCCAGCGGATCTCTCGGACCCGATGCCTCGCCGCCAAGTCGACGATACCCTTGAGCAGGTTGAAGTAGAGGTCGACCTCCCGCTGCACCGAGTGGTCCATCCCTACATAGAGGAAGACCAAGAGGTCGGGCGCCTCCACGTAGCATATCGCCCCACCGGCCGTCCTCCCGTCCAGGACGGCGCGGATGAAGCGGACGCGCCCGTCGCCGGCCAATCCTCGGAAGAAGGCCGGCGAGAGCGTCTCTAACCGCGTGCTGGAGCGCTCCAGCACCTGCATATAGAGCGGATGGAACTCGCCGGCGTAAGGCGCGAAATCGACGTCGATCTCCATCTCGAGGCCGTGGGCGCGGGCGCGCTCCAGGTTTGCACCGAGCTGCCGGCGATAGCTGGAACGTAGCGAAGCCTCGTAGGAGGCCGGCGAGTCCCAGCCGACCGGTTGCACCGAAACAGGGACCGACGCGTACCAGTCGAACCCGCATCCCTCCAGCGACGCGGCCCAGGGCGCTCGGGCAGTCGCGTCGAACTCCTTCCAGACGCACGCCGCAAGCCGCTCGTCCCGGACGATCTCCATGGAGCGCTCGACGGCCGCACGCCGCAGGTCGTCGGCCGCATCGGAGGAGATGTCCGGAGCGAAGACAGCCTCGTGATCGGCCATGCTCGCCGGCAGGCCGCACATCAGCAGCTCCAGCTGCATGAAGCCGGGCAGGAGGCGCCGGGCCGCGCTTGCCGCCGCCTGAATGCCCGGGCCCGCGATGCAGTCCAGATCGACCCGCATCCGACTGAGAGTGAACGCGGCCAGCAGCCTGCCACCCGGATCGCGGGCCACGAGCAGCGAGGTGCGGATGCCGGCCAGCTCGCCATCGAGGAATGCGCGGAGGAAAAAACGCTTCATCCCGACCAGTCGGGCCGGACTCAGATCATCCGTAAGGTCCTCCGGAACCGCCTGCACCTCGCGCAGCTCGAAACCGGCCGATGGCCCTGCGTTCACCACCGGTTCAACCTCGACAGCAGCGCCGGATGGAGGAACACGTCGAACACCACGGCCGACAGGCAGGCGGCCCCAAGGTAGACGCCACTGAGGACCACGGGCAGCCCCTCCGCGAAGAAGCAGGCGCAGAAACCGACGGCAACCAAGAGCGACGAGAGCACGATCGCACAACCCACCTCGCGGAACCCCGCCCTCAAGGCCTCCGGATAAGTAAGGCCCTTTCTCAGGTTGGCCTGGACGTGTGTCAGGTACTGGATAGTGTCGTTGACCGAGTTGCCGACGGCCAGCGAGTCGAGAATGCAGAAGCTCTCGTTCAGATCGTGGCCGAGGGCGCGGGCCACGCAGAACATCACAGCGAGAGGCAGCGTGTTGGTGACCATCGAGAGCAAAGCGACCGGCAGGCTGCGGGTCATCGCCAGAAGCGTCACGAAGACGAAGAGGCAGGAGGTCGCCGCGTTCTGGAAGAAGGTGCGGCGCAGGTAGTCCATGATGTCGCTCCAGTAGGCCATGCTGCCGGCCACCGCGGCGCTGGCACCCTGGACGGTCTTGCCGCCCGCGGCCCGAGCCGCCTCCGTGACCCGCTGGCCAAGAGCGACGAGACTGTTGGCATCCTCGAGGTCCGTCGCCACGACCAACCTGAGCTTCCCGCTTGCGGTGGAGTAGAAGTCCTCGAACGCCCCCAGCTCCTGGTACTGGCGAAAGACCGCCTCGCGGCGCGCCCGCCGCCAGGTGTCGGTGAGGCCGGCGCCGAAATCGACCTTGGCCATGCGCTCGTCGATGAAGTCGCGCACGTTCCCGAGGGAGTCCACCCGGCTGACCCCGGGAACGGCGCCGATCGCCCGGGCCACCTCCGCCAGCTCCGCCCTCGACTCAGGCGAGGAGAGCAGCACCTCGAGGGGCACGGCCGCGCGGATGGTGCAGTCGAGCGACGTCACGGGGAACCCTCGCGCCCGCAGGAACTCGAGCGTGCCGGTCATCGGATGCTGCTTGACGAAGTAGCGAAACCAGTTCGCGTTAAGGACCGAACCCGAGCCGAAGGCGACCAACCCGCAGCCGACGAGCGCGAAGCCGGCCAGGGTCGCCGGGCTCCGGATGAACCGCCACCAGCTCTCGAGCCATCGGCGTGCGAGCGCCTCTTCGAGCCTGTAGTAGAGAGCGCGGGTGCCCGCGCCGGGAAGCCGGGCCAGAAGCAAGGGAAGGTAGACGATGGCCACCACGTACTCCACGACGACGCCGATGCAGATGGCCCAGCCAAACGACTGCAGCAGCAGCATGTCCGTTGCGCCCGTGACGATCAGCGCTCCGAACGTGGCGAAGCTGGTGAGGAAGTTGGGCAGCAGGCAGTCGCGGGCCGCGCACGCCGCGGACCGGCGTCGTCCGGCGCGCTCCCGAATCACATAGAACGCCGCCAGGATGTAGATGACGTCTTCGAGCCCGTTCACCAGGGTCAACACAGGCAGATTGCCGGATAACCCGTTCAACGGCAGACCCGTGGCGATCATGACTCCAAAGGCCAGCAGAACGCTGATCCCGAGCACGAACATCACGGCGCCCGCGGTGGCCAGGTCGCCCAGCAAGATCCAGAAGCAACCCGTCAGGAGCGTCACGCCCGCCAGGGTCAACTTGCCCTGATCGCGGAAGGTGCTTCGAATCATTTCGCCATTCAGATAGAAAAGACCGTTCAAGTGATACTCGATACCGGTCCGGTCCCTTAGCTCGCGCAGGCGCCGCTCGACCGCCTCCAGCAAGCCGACCGTTCGCCACGGATCCTCGGTGTCCGTGCCGCACCGGATCGCCAGGGCCAGCACGCGGTGCTGGCGATCGTAGAGATAGCCGAACCAGCGGTCGGAGAACGGCGGACTGGCGAGGGTATCCCTGGTCGCGCTGTCGCTGGAGAGAGTGGTGGCCCCGAGAAGAGGCACGATCCGCAAGTGACCGTCCCGGGCCGCCGGAGCCATCAGGTCCACAGCCGAGAAGACTCGCTGGACCCCTTCGGTCCGATCGAGCTGCCCCGACAGGTCCCGCACTGCCCGCAGCCCCTGAGCGGTGAAGAGCCGCTCGCCCTCCAGGAACACGACCAGCGTCTCCCCGAGCTGAAACTCGCGTTCGAAGCTCTCCAGCCGTTCGCGCGACGGATGGCCCTGTCGCATGACGCCCTTGAGTCCGAAAGCCAACCGGACGTGCGGCAGGGCCGCCAAGCTGGCCGCCGCGAGCACCGCGAGCAGCACCCACAACCCCCGCTCCCATCGGAGGATGCGGCACCCGAAGGACCTGCGCCAGTTCATAGGTTCCACGGTCCGGCGGTCAGCGCCCCGGTCCCCGGCTCCAGGGGCTGCGGCGTCGCATCGCTCCGCGGATCTCCTCGTCGTCGAAGAAGCAAACCGGCCCGGGACTCTCGTCGAGTCCCGGGCCGCGTCATTTCAGTTCGGCAGGCCCCGGCTAGAAGATCGCGCCCGAGAGCAGCGGAGCCAGGAAGTACCCGACGTACGTGCGAGACAGGTCCCGGAACGTCACCAGCGGGCCGTCCCACTGGCCGGCCTTGTTCGCCGACTTCTTCATGTTCGGGAAGAGCTTGCCCCAGCCGTCGCTGGCCGCGGAGAGCTTCCAGGACAACGGCCGGCCGTAGTCGTAGTTCGTGTAGACCAGGTTGTCGCCAGCGGACTGCAGCTCGACGTACTTGTTGGTCGTGTCGTACTTTTCGGGGAAGAAGACCTTCAGATCGGCGGGCGGATTCGTCATGAAACCCGCCAGGTCGATGTCGACCGTGGAGCCGCCAACGTAGTCGGTGAGCGTCGCCGGGCCCGCGACGACCGCGCGCAGCTGAGGCGCCAGCTTCTGCTCGTACTCCTTGTAGCTGGACTGGAAGTAGCGGATGATGGCGAGCCTGTTGCCGCCGTCGTTGGCAGTCGCCTGGAAGAAGCCGTGCATGGCCTTGTCGTAGTTCTCGACGGCCTTGCGGACGTCGGCCAGGGCCGCCTGGCTCTGCTCGGGAGACTTGAGGGTCCAGAGCTTGGAGTACTTCTCCAGGATCTGGAACCGCTTGAAGCTGGGAGTGCCGACGCGGGGCTTGCTGCCGAAGCTGACCTTCTCGGCCAGGAAATCCTTCAAGAGCGTGTTGCTGATCTCGTTGGTGGCCGCGGCGTAGTCATCCAGGTTGTACGTGCAGAGCCCGTGCAGCGCGGCCCGGGCGGCGTACAGCTGGCCCAGATAGAACTGGACCTCGGCGGCGCCGAACCATCGGTGCCCAGCCTCCATGCTGTCGTTCGGGAAAGGCTGATCGGCCTTCAGGAAGATCTGCATGTCCAGGCTCTCGCGGAAGCTTTCGGGCAGCGAGGCGGCCACCTTCTCGGCAATGAGGATGGAGTGATCCAGCGTCGGGATGAAGCTTTGCACCAGCCATGTCTGGAAGTCGCTCACAGTGGCGAACTGCACTTGCGAGCGCTCGCTGAAGCTCATCGGGAAGGTCATGAAGTCGAACACGGCTCTTCCGTTGGCGCCCGACGTCACGTCGAGCTGCTGCTTGAGGCTGCGCATCGCACCGATGATGGTCGAGTGGACCACGAACGACTGCTCCACCATCGGGCGCATGCGGTAGGTGATGCCGCGCAGGTGGATGAGAGGAAGGATGCTCGAGACGTAGAGCTGGGCCTTGGCGTTGTCGCCTATCGTGGCCGCGATCGGGGAGTTGCCCTCGGAAGCGCCCTCGTTGAGGTACTTCATCAGCTGGTCGATCGACATCGGCATGCGATAGGGGCGGGCGCTCTCCGGGTTCTGCCGATAGGCAGCGCTCTCGCCTTCCACGAAAACGCGGAACTTGTCGAGCGCCTGATGCGCAGCGCCCTCCTTGGGGTAGACCTCCAGAAGGTAGCTGACGATCCCAGCGTAGAGGTCGTAGACGTTCTGCGTCTTCAGCAGCGGAGCGTCGAGCTTGGCGTCCGTGAAGGCATTCGGCACGTAGCCGGCTCGCTGCGAAACAGGCGCGGGCGCTGCGGTCGCGCCTTCGTCCCCCGGTTTGGCGGCCGGCGCCGCGCCAAGTAGGCCGGCGCCGATCGCCAGGCCGGTAGTGACAGCCAGAACCAGTCCCGTTGTGCTCCAGCGCGTTCTGCTCATACCTTCACCTCTCCGGCTCCTGCCGCTCGCTCGCCAGTCCGAACCTGCCTTGTACCCGGCCTTTCCGATGCTGGCCCCACCAGCACGGGGTCGTAGGCGCTAACGAAACCCAGAGCCCTGGCCCGCCTGCCGATGGCCAAGACCGCATCCGCTTCGAGCGGCCCTCTGGAAAATCCTTTCCAGTCCCGCTCGAGGCCCAGGACGATCGTCTCGGCCAGGCAGCCGTAAATCGTATCGGCCAATTCTAACAAATGTAGGCCCGGCAATTCAACCGGTGTGCGAACCCGACCAATGCGGTAGACCTGCAGCTCCGGGTGCGCGGCGGCATCCTCGGGGGCCAGGTTAGGCGGCATGGCCAGGTCCAGCACTGTGGAACCCGCTTGAAAAAGCGACAGGTCCAGCCGAAAGGCGGGATTGCTGGTCGCCGTGACCGCGACGATCGGCTCCCGCGTGTGCTCTCGCAGGTCGTCCCCCAGGATCACGCGGCCTCGCACCCCCGGCCGCTGCTCCAGTGACTGACGAGCTCGGCCCAGCATCTGCTTGCGAAGCGGGTTGTCCGGGTTGCCGAAGAGCACGACGTCGAATCCGTCTCGGAGTGCCAGCTCCGACAACGCCAGGCCAATGTTGCCGTAGCCGCCCAGCATGGCGACGCGAGGACGTCCCCTGTGATGGCGCTCGGCCAGCTCCACGAGCGCCTCGTAGGCCGCGAAAGCGGTGAGGGAGTTTCCGGTTGTCACGCCCACACCGTGGTCGGGAACGGCCTGGCCGTCGCGGGTCACGACGGAGAGCAGTCCGCCCAAGCCGACAAGCCTGGCGCCAAGAGAGCGGGCGCGGAGCACCATCAGCTCCACTTCGTCGGTCCAGACGCGACGCCCGAGCGAGGTGATCTGCGACGGCAAGAACGGGCTCGCGATCACGTGAACCTTCAGCCCCCGCACTTCGAACTGGTGCCAGTGCACCGGCTCGATGACTCCCGAGAGGTTCCGTGCAAGGCGCTCCAGCTCCGCCGGATCGAGCGCTCGAAATGCCGGATCGAAATTGTGGAGATAGGCCTCCGAGTTGGGGTGGACGAGGAACGCGACGCTGGGCTCGCCGTGGGCCGTGCCATTGCCGCTGCGCGCGGCGCGTGCCTTCTCCAGATGCAGTTCCTTGAGGCGGGCATGGTCCACGGAAATCGGCTTGTCCACCAGCCAACGGACCACTCGCGTCGTGCTGCCGTCGCGAAAGACTCGCAAAAACTCTCGCAACGCCTGGACGGTCCGTTCGCATTCTTCGGAAGTGACGAGCAGGGCCGGCGTGACGCGAAGCGTATGGTGGGTGTTGAGCGTCGTCGCCAGGCAGATGCGATGCGAGTGACGCACCTGGGCGACGGCCGCAGGCAAGATGCCGAAAACGCGCACCAGCTCGCGCAGGAAGCGGGAGGCCGGGGCCACGTCGCTCCGGAACTCGAGCCCCAGCAGGAGCCCGTCGCCCCTGGCCTCGCGCAGCAGTTCGGGGAACTCACGAACCAGTCCGCCGAGCCCTTCGAGCAGTTCGGCGCCGCGGGCGCGAACGTTTGCGAGCAGAGCCTCGTCGAGCCGTGCGAGGACCAGCGGAACCAGAGCCATCGCCAGACCGTAGCCGCCGAACGTGCTGCTGTGGTGGTAGCCGAGCCGAGAGTCCCATACCCCGCGGAACAGGCACGCGCCGGCGGGAACCAAGCCCGCGCCGAGCCCTTTCGAAAGGAGCAGCAGGTCGGGCTCCACTCCAAGCGAGAGCGATCGCGACAGGTGGCCGCAGCGTCCCAGCCCGGTCTGGATCTCGTCGGCGACCAGCAGCGCCCCGTCGCGTTTGCAGAGCGCGGCCATGCGCGACAGGAACTCCTGGGTCCCGCGGACGACCCCGCCCTCCCCCTGAACGGGTTCGAAGAGCACTGCGGCCACGTCCCCCGGGCGCAGCGCGTTCTCCAGGCCCTCCTCGTCGTTGAAGCGGCAGAGCGTCACCGCGCCCTCGATGCTCTCCGGAAAGGCGTCGCGAAAACGCGGATTGCCAGTGACTCGGAGTGCGTCGCCGCTGGTGCCGTGGAAGGAGTTCCAGAACGCCACGATCCGCCGCCGTCCCGTGATCGAGCGGGCGGCCTTCACGGCGACATTGACGGTTTCGGCGCCACCGCTGGTGAAGATGACGCGGCCAGCCCCGAAGGTCGACTTCAGCCTCGCCGCCGCCTCAGCCTCGAGCCACGCGGGATTGCCCTTGAGCAAATTTGGAGTCGATCGCTCCAAGAACACCTGGATGGCCCGGGTCGCGAACTCCGGGTTGTGCCCGAACGGGAGCGCGCCGTAGCTGGCGGTCATGTCGAGGAACTCCGCCCCATCGCGGGAGCGGAGCCTCGTTCCCGAGGCGCTCGCAAACTCCTCGGAAATGCCGAGCTGAGCCAGCAGCGTTCCGAGCTCCAAGTTGGCGTGGGCGGAAAATGCGTCCATGGGGAATGAAGGCCAGCATTATAGCAGCAAACAGTAGCCAGTAGCGAGTTGTCGAAGCTGGGGTGTGCTCGCGGTTCATTGGAGTCATGTGTGATGGATTCTGAGCTTGGGAGCTTTGCTCCCAAACCCTTACCAGGGGCGAGGCAGGCAGCAGTGCCGTCGCCGAGCGCCGTCTTGCGCGCGCGAAGCACACATCTGCAAGAAGGCCGGTGGTCCCCTGGACCCCGCTTGGCACGTGAGACTCTCGAGCGTTAACGCGGGTTTCGGGGGAAGGGGAGCCCCCCCTCCCCTACTCGCGCTCCAGCTCCTTGGCGAAGAGTTGATACTCCTTCTGGGAGTGGAAGTCGTAGGCCGACATCAACCGGCGCATCTGGCGATTCTCGGTGTCGACGTAGGACAGCTCGGCGTTGCGATAACCCTTCTTGCGCGCCTCGGATGCCAGACTCTCGATGAGCAGGCTCGAAAGGGCCCGGCCCTGGAACTCCTTGCGCACCGCCAGTGTGATCACCCGACAATCCTGGATCTTGCTCCGCATCACCGCAAACACCAGCGCTGCCTTCTTGAGGAACCCCGGATACTTGCGGATGCTGTGCATGTAACTGTTCACGTCCGGAACGCACAGGATGAACCCGACTGCCCGCTCGTCATGCTCGGCAATGCGCACCAGCGCCGGGTCTCCGATCTCCAGCAGATTTCCAATCAGGGCGTGCCCCTCCTCAGGCGTGAGCGGCTGGAACCCCCAGTTGTCCGAGAATGCGCTGTTGTACACCTCGATGAGCCGGCCGACCTCCCCCCTGACGTCCTTCATGTTGAACGAACGGATGGCGTACTTGCCGATCGCCCGGTTGCGGTTGATGACCACCTCGAACGACGTCTCCAGATCGTAGCGGTACGTCACGAAGCGGCGGATCGACTCGAAGCCGGCCTTGAGCAGCAAATCCGCGTAGTAGAGCGGGTTGTAGGGCATGAGAATGGCCGAGGGGTGCTCCAGCCCCTTGGTCATCAGCCCGACCTCCTCGTGGATATTGAAGAAGTACGGACCCTCCACGCGTGTCGCGCCGCGAGACGCGAGCCAGCGGCAAGCCATATCGAGCAGCGGGCCGCTCACCGCGGGATCGTCGACGCTGTCGAACACGCC
>JACQFU010000331.1 GCA_016199905.1 Candidatus Wallbacteria bacterium | reverse complement strand
GCCGAGCGCGGTCTCGCCCGCCGGTACGCCTCGTGGGTAAGCTACCGCGTTCAGCCCAGGCACCAGCGGTCGGAGAAGCTGAGTCGAGGGCCAGGCCGGCCCACTCACTTGCACCGTCGTGGCCGGCGTCGCCCCGCGCCCCACGAGGTAGCCCTCGGAGCCCGCGAGCGCAAACGAGGAGGTCAGCGGCGGGAGGAAGACCTGAAACCGACGATTCCCTATCAGCCTGGCAACCCACTGAACTCCGGGAAGCTGCGCGAGATCGGCCGCCGTGAGCGTCGTCGTCGAGGAGACCGGCATGGCGATCAAGTTGACGCCCGCCGCCAGCGAGAGACTGGCGCTGGTCGTAGTGACCGAAGAGACCACGGCCGTCAGGGTGTCGGCCCGTTTTTCGTTGTTTCCAGTGAGAACCTCGCCGGATACGGGATGGATGTAGATCCCGCCGCGGTAGTAGCCGATGGGGAAGCCAGCGATCAACGAGACGTTCGCGAGCAGATCCTGACTGAGACCGGCGGCGAGGGAACTGACTCCGAACGTTCCCAGAATCGTACTCGTCTGAGGGGCTGTCAGGGGACTCACGAAGTAGTCGATCTGGATTGCCGTCGCGGAGGCCGTTCCGTCGTTCCGGATGGTGGCCTGGAACTGCAAGATGCCGCCGGCTTGCCCGGTCGCTGGCGGAGTGACGGACACCGCGACCAGGTCCGGCGTCGCCAGGATGCTCGTCGAGCCGGTCGAAGCGCTGCGGTTGTTCGTTTCGTTCGACTCGAAGACCGCGTTCGACGGATCGACGATGAGCCCGACCCGGTAGCTGACTGCCGGGATTCCCGGCGGAACCGTGAACGACTCTTGGAGCAGAGGCGCCCCGTTCGGGGCCAGTCCCGGCAACGTCACCACCCCGAGCGGGTACTGCGTCGTGAAGCTGGGCCCGTTGGTGAGCACGAACTGCACTTGTACCGGTGGGCTGGTCAGGGTACCGGCGTTTCGCACCGTACCCTAGACGGAAATGGCTCCGCCCGCCACCGCCGTCGTTGGGCCCGTGACCCCGGAGGGCACCAGATCCGGGAGCGGAGGCAAAGAAAGCGCCACCGTCGCGCCAGAGGTTACCTGATTGTTCGACTCATCTCCCTCGGCTATCAACTTGGATGGGTCCACAACCAAGCCGATTTTGTAGGACCCGGGCGGCACGCCGCTGGTTACCGTGAAGCTGCCTCCGACCGAGGTCGCCGGGCTTCCCGCGGGCAAACCGTTTCGATGAACGGTTCCCAGATTGAAAACAGTGGTGAACGTCACGTCGGTCGTCAGCACGAACAGGGCATCGAAGGCCGGTCCCGGAAGCGTCCCGGCGTTGCGAACTGTACCCGTCACTGCGATCGTGGACGTGATCGTCGCCGTGGATGGCCCGCTCGCCGATAGAGACACCAGGTCGATCGACGGAGGCGGCGTGAGCTGGGTTGGCGCCGCGGCGATCCGCAAGTTGTTCGACTCGTCGGACTCCACGACCGTCCCCAAGGCATCGACACGCGCCGCGACGAAGTAGATACCCGGCGGAAACGCCGATGTGAGCGCCAAAGACTCCGCAGAAAGCGTGAAAGTCGTCGAAGGCGCCAGTCCGGTCGACGTGCGACTGCCGAGCAACTGGAACGTCGCGGCGTTGCTGCTGGCGGCCAGCCCAATGTCGATCCGGCACGGCACGGCCGTCGCCTGGCCCGTGTTGGACACGCTGACGTCGACGAGCAGATGTCCCCCCACGGTAGTAGAGACGCTCGCCGAGAGGGCCGTCACCGCGAGGTCCGGCAGCGGAGCCGATGAGATCCGAGTCGGTTGCGACGAAATCCGCAAGTTGTTGGTTTCGTTGGTTTCCCGTACGCCGTTGGCCGGATCGAGCCAGATTGCCGCATAGTAGATTCCCGGAGAGACTCCGGACGTCACGGCAAAGCTCCCCGACACTGAACCGGTGCTCCCTGCCGCCACCCCCAGTGATGCGCGGCTGCCGAGGACATTGAAAGCCGAAGCCGTGGTGGTCAGCGCCAGCCCGAAATCGACTGTGAAGGCCGGGGAGGTGACGGGACCGGTGTTGGCCACGCCAGCGGTGAAACCGAGCTGGCCTCCCAGAACAGCCGAAGCCGCCGCGGTCACGCTCGCTGAGCTCAAATCGGGAAAGTTCGTCGGCGTCGAGACGGTCGTTGCCGTGGTCGCCGACCTGATGTTGTTCGCGCGGCTCGAGTCCGTCACCAGCCTCGAGGGATCGATGCTCATCGACACGGTGTAGGATCCTGCGGCAGCAGTCACGGGTACCGTGAAGCTTGGCGTGATGGTCCGCGTCACGAACTTGGCTAGGCCGGCCTCCTGCACCAACCCTAGCACCAAGGCCCGACCGGGTGTCGACGGCACCAGTTCGAACTCCACCTGGAAGGCCGCAGACGAGGTCTGTCCGCCGTTTCGGATGCTGGCCGTCACCGGCATCGGGTCGCCGACTAGCGCCGCTCCGGACGCCGGACCCGAGATCGAGCTTGCTTGCAGGTCCGCCGAGGTGGCCGCTCGCGCCGCCGGCACGACCAAGCTCACAAGCACCCCTACGACCAACCACGCTACCCGATGAGGAAGGGCCGTTGAATTGAGCACAGCCGAAGCTCCTTCCGCTTGGACCGAGTGGCCGGGCTCCGCAGACCTGCCCCTAGGCTGTTGGAACTGGCGAGAAGAATAGCCCTGCTACGGGCGGTAGGTCAATCACGGCCTTCCGGGCGCCCAACGCTTCAATGCGGTTGGGCCCCATCCCACTCCGGTAGCGGGCCGTCGACGCCGCGCCATCGCGTGACGCGGCGTCGGTAGTCTGTGGTTCTTCGTGCGGAGCGCGCGCCCGCCTTGTCGAGTGGTGAAGCCATGCCAGCCTACAACTCCGGGTCTGATGACATCGAGGTAAGGAACACTCGCAGAATCGGATGAGCATCCAAATTCTGTTGAGATCGAGGCCGAAGCCTGTCGAGCAGGATTTCATCGTAGGAGTCGACCACGGGTCCGAGGCGCAGCTCGACGTATTCGAGTGCGAGGAGTCCATGCCGGAGTGTCGGTGACCTCGCGCAAACGTGACCCGTGTTACGATTCACCTCGAGGCGAGGTGCAGCGGCTGGCGTGAACGGGCCTGGGCCGGCACGGCTGCGCCCGGAAGCGCGGGAGCGTGACGATGTCGGAGACGACGGGTGAGGACTCGGGGCCGGACGCGATGGAAGCGCGGCAGTGGTTCATCGCGAGTCGCTTTCAGGAGTTCGCTGGCGAGTCGCGCGCCAACCTTTGCAGGATCGTCGCGCTAGGCTCGTTCTACATCGTGGAGCTCATCACCTTCCGGGGGCTCGACCTGGGAGTGGTGACGATTCCGAAGGAGCCGACGGTCGACCTCGCGTTCCACGGGGCGGTTACGGCCATCTGCGTTGCCTGGGTGGGAGTCGCGGTCACGGTCGCATCCTGTCTGCACCGGCGGGTTTTTCCGGAAAAGCTCAAGTTCCTCTCCACCGGGGCGGATGTAACCCTGCTGACCTTGATGCTCTTGCTTGCCGACGGCCCGCGGAGCCCTCTGCTGGTGGGCTACTTTCTGCTCATCAGCTTGGCCGGCCTTCGGCTGGATCTCCAGTTGGTCCGGGCCACGACGCTCGCGTGCGTACTCGGCTACCTGACGCTGCTCGGCAACGCCCGCTGGTACCGGCAGGCGCTGCGGGTGCCGAAGTACCACGAGCTGATCTTCGTGCTCGCGCTGGTGCTTTCGGGAGTCTTCCTGGGTCAAATCATCCGTAGAGTCCGATTGCTTTCGGAGGACTACTCCAACCGGCTGCGGACGGCCGAAGGGAGCCCCGAATGACCGGCACGAGCGCGGCCGACGTCTGGACCTGCGGCGAGTGCGGCTCCAAGAACTTCAAGAACATGCCGGCCTGCTGGCTCTGCAATGCAAGTGGCCAGTCCGCACCTCGGAGAGTCCGTGCCAAGGCGGCACCCAGCGCGATTCATCAGGAGACGGTCTGGGAGCAGACGATCAGCCTGCGGTTCGTCGTCGGCGTCGGCGCTCTCGTGGCGTTCGGAGCCAGCGCACTCTCCGGGCCCGTGTTCCTGCTGGGCCTCTTGCTGCTTCCGATGCTGGTAGTCGCCATCTACACCCCGTCTCCGGACCGGGCGGATGCCAAGGAGACAGCCATCAAGGCTATCGAAGCTTTCGGCTTCTTCACGATGACCTTGGCGGCCACGCTTGCTCTTCTGGCCGGTGCTCTCTTCGTGCTGCTCTGGACGGTTTGCGGCGGCATCAAGTAGGTCACCGACTGCATGGCAATCTCTTGGCCGCCAGCCGGAACGCCGTTCCTGTATCCACTCGTCAGCGGTGCCGCGCTAGCCATCGCGATCGCGCTGAGCCGGCGCGGTCAGAAGGAGCTCAGTCTGGCGCCGCGAGAGAGGCTAGCGATCGTCTTCGGCGCGATCGTCGGGGCCGCGGGAGGCGCCAAGTTGCCCTTTCTGCTGGCTCGCTGGCGGGACGTGTCTGCGCCGGTAGCGCTCCTGGCGACGGACAAGACCCTTCTAGGCGGCCTCGTCGGGGGCTACCTCGGCGTGGAGCTTCCCAAGTGGTCGCTCGACGTAGACGTGAAGACCGGCGACAGTTTTGCGGCGCCGGTTGCCGCGGGAATCGCCGCCGGTCGCCTGGGATGCTTCGTGGGCGGCTGTTGCTACGGCGTCCCCACCTCGCTCCCCTGGGGAGTCGATTTCGGAGACGGTGTCCGCCGCCATCCGACGCAGCTCTACGAGCTCGTGTTTCACGTTTCGGCCGCTGTCCTGCTCTGGCGGCTACGATCGCAGGGCCGATACCGCAGACAACTCATGAAGCTCTATGTGTTGGTCTACCTCGCCTACCGGTTCGCCAGCGAGTTCCTGCGGCCGGAGCCGCCCTGGTGCTTCGGTTTGACTGCCTACCAGGTTGCCTGCATGGGTCTCGCCCCGTTCTTCCTCTGGCTCTGGTGGCGGGATGCAGATGCGTCCTCTCACTTTCCCGAGCGGCCTGCCCGCGTCGAGTCCGCCGACCGACGCGAAGATCCGTCGAGCCGACGCTCCGAGGGCATCGTCGCCGGCTAGAAGGGCCTCGGCCCAGACCGTCGCGACCGGCCGGATCTCGGGAACGGTTTCGACGGCATCCCGCTCATCCCGATCGCTCGTGCAGGCTCCACGGCCGGCCGAGTCGCGTCGTCCGTCGGGCGGCCAGGCCCTCGCAGCAGCCGTCGTCCTGCTCCTGGCGTCGGGTGGTTACGCCTGGCACCGCGCGCGCTCGAGCCAGCCACCGCCAATCGAAAACCCGACCGCGGCGGAACCTCAGGCGCCCGCCGCTCCTCCGCCCGCCGCTCCGCCGGCCGTCGCGCCCAAGCCGCCCGCCCACGTCGTCATCCAAGCAGTCTCGCCACGCAAGGCGATCGTCGTAGCGCCCGCGAGTGAACCGGCCAGCCGAGTCGGTCTCGCGATTGTCGGCGATCGGCTAGTAGCAGGGTGGGTGGGCAAAGACGGCCTGCTCGGTTTCGCGTCCAGCGACAACGGAGGCCATACATGGGAACGATGGCCGTCCGATCCACGGATGAAACCCACGGCCGCGCAGGACCTGGATCTGGTGGGAGCCGGCGGCAACCTGCACGTCAGCTGGACCACCAGGCAACCCGACGGCCGTTACCGGCTCTATGCCGCCTGCGCTCGCGGCCCTGCCCAGTCCTTCTCCGAGCCGATCCTGCTGGGTGGAGCCACGGACTGCGGAGATGCTTCGAGCCTGAGCGCGGGCTCCCTGGGTGGTGGGTCCGACCTGGTCCTCGTGACGTGGGAGGCCACACCGGCCGGCGCGAGCTCCAAGAGGACGGCGCTCCTGGCTGCCTGGATGTCGGACGATGGCCACCTCCTGGCTGCTCCGGCCGCCCTCTGGGAGGAACGCAACGCTCCCAACCGAGGCGCTTGGTCGGACCTGCGAGCGATGGTGTCCCAGAGGAAGGCCGTCCTCTACTTCGAGGACGTGTTTCGCAAAGACGACAACACCAAGGCGCTTTTCATGGCCAGGTCCAACGGGCCTGACGAGGTTTGGTCCCCCGCGCGACAGGTGAGTCTCCCCACGGATGATCCGGATGCCGAGTTTCCATCCCCTGCGAGGGCCGGAGGGTTGCGGTTGCTCCAGTGGACCCAGACGGGGGCGAGCGCAGTGATGGGTCGCAACATCATGGTTGGCCCCCTGGATGCCGCGGGAACGACGGTTTCGAGCGCGAGAGTCCTCTCGCCTGGTGCGGGCAATCATGCCTGCCACAACTCCCTCGCAGCCCTCGGTTCGCGCGCCTGGTCGGCATGGGAGGAGAGGCTGCTCAAGAGCACCAACTGGGCCACCAGCGAGTCTGCCGGCACGAGCTGGACGCGGCCGGAGCGGCTCTGCAGCTACAGCTCGGGCTGGCGACCGCCGGCGCTGGCCGTGACGAACCGTGGCGAATGCTGGGTCGTTTGGGCCGGCGACGCGGGCGGAGTGCAAGCGATGCGATTGCCTTAGGTCCCCCCGCCCCCATCGCGCTCGATCAGATGAATGCCTGGGAGGAGCGCGTGGTTCACGGCACCGGAGGCAATAGCCGCCATATTGTCCTGCGTCGGGCTACCCAGGGACGGTCCCGTAACCCGCCCTCCGCGCGCGCGAGCGCCGGGATGGTCTACGATTTGAGGCGTCGGCGCGTCGTGCTCTTCGGAGGACAGGGCGACGCCGCCGACTTGAACGACACCTGGGCGTTCGACGGCGCGAGCTGGAACGAGTCGATGCCGACCTCCTCTCCGACCGCCCGCGCCGACTTCGGCATGACCTACGACTGCGGCCGCGACCGCATCGTGCTCTTCGGAGGCGTCCGGGCCGGTTCGCAGCCCCTGTCGGACACCTGGGAGTTCGATGGCGACACTTGGACCAGGATGTTCCCGACCACCTCGCCGGATGCCAGGTTCGGCGCTTCGCTCGCCTATGACCCGGGCAGGAGTGTCGTGATGATGTTCGGAGGGCAGGCGCCGAGCGGCCCGTCGAAAGAGCTGTGGCGCTACGACGGCGCCACCTGGACGCAAGAGACGCCCGCGAGCGATGCGAGCCCGCGCTACTACGCATGGCCGCTCGCCCTGGGCGAGTTAGCGCTGGGAGCCGCCAGGTACGACTGAGGCCGCGTCTTCCGGCGGCCTTGCCCGGCGAGCCTGGCCGGGCGAGAATGATCGGCATGGCTCGCCCGCTCCGCATCGCCTATCTGCCGCTCGACGATCGGCCGGTCAACCTCGATGCCGTGGTCCAACTGGGGCGGATCGCAGGCGTTGAAATCGCAGTCCCCCCGGCGGAGCTTCTCGGTTCCTTCACCCAGCCCGGCGACCTGGCGGGACTGCAGGGCTGGCTGGCAAACTTGCCGGCGGAGATCGCTCACCTGATCGTGAGCCTCGACATGCTCTGTCACGGCGGGTTGCTGGCCAGCCGCGCAGCACCGCCGGATGCCGAGGCCGCGGCGAGGGCCGTCGCCGCGCTGGAGTGCCTGGAGGCGCTGCGCAAGGCGCGTCCCCGGTTGGCCGTCTCGGCCCTGGGAGTGCTCCTGCGCAGCTCGGTCTCGGTGCTCTGCGAGGAGGACCTGTCGGTCTGGCGCACCATCCACAGCCTTGCCACCGAGCCCGAGACGACTCCGGAGACCTTGGCGGAAAAGCTGCGCCAGGGCGGCATTCCGTCACGGGCCGCCGAAGCCTACCTGCGCGCCCGCGAGCGAAACCTGGCCGTCCATCACGCGGCTATCGAGCTGGTCCGACGCGACGTCATCGACTACCTGCTGCTCTGCCAGGAGGACGCGGCGCTTCACGGAGTCCATCGGCACGAGCAAGCCCAGCTCGACGAGCGGATCGCCGGCCACGCCTTGGGCGGCCGCGTGAGCATCCAGTCCGGGGCGGACGAAGGGGGGATGTTGCTCCTGGCGCGAGCCGCGCTGCGGCACTACAAATTCGGGCTCGCGGTGCAGCCTCGTTTCGGCCCCGGCGGCCCGGCGGCGGTGGCGCTCTACGAGGACGCGACCCTCTACGACACGCTGCGCTCCAAGCTCGCAACCATCGGTGCCCGCAGCGGTTTCGGAGTTCATCTCTACGTGCACGTCCTCGAGGAGGCGTGCGACGATCTCTTCCTTTTGCAACACGATGGGCAGCCGCATCACGGATTCAGCGGCGGGCTCGAGAAGCTGGGCGCAGACTGGGCCGTCGCGGACGCCAGCGTGGCCAACGGCGCCGACTCGCAGTTCGTCGAGCAACTGCTGGAGCAGGTCCCGCCGCTGGGACTGTCGTCGTTCGCCGGGTGGAACACGGCCTCCAACACGCTGGGCAGCGTACTGGCGCACCTGGCGTTGCGGGAAGTGGGCAAGAGCGTGCTCTCCGCCCGCGACGCGGCCCGCGAGCATCTCTCGTGGCTGGCCACGCGCTTCGCAGACGACTACCTTTTCCAGGCGGTCGTTCGCGGCCGTCTGCTGACCGCCGCGCGCGAGCGGGGGTGGTCGGCCTTTTCGCTCGACGGGCCGGCCAGAGGTGCGATGCAGGAGCTGCTGGAGTTGGAGCTCACGGACGCGTTCCGGCAGTTCTTCGATCGCCACGCCTCCCGCGGCGTCGTGCCCGGGTTCCGTGCGACAGGCATGCGCGCGCGCTTCTCGCTTCCGTGGCCGCGGCTCTTCGAGGTCCGCGCCCGCGTGGCGGTCGACATCGTCTAGGGGAGCGAGCGTGACGCGCCACGACGTTGCGGTGTTCGGGGGCGGCCCAGCCGGGGTGATGGCCGCGCTGGCGGCGGCGCGCGGCGGCGCCAGGACGCTGCTGGTGGAGCGTTACGGGTTCCTGGGCGGTCAGTCCGTCTCAAGCCTGGTGACGCCGTGGATGGCCTTCCACTCCTTCACGCGCCAGGCTGTGCGCGGCATTCCGCAAGAGCTGGTCGAGCGCCTGATGGCCCTGGGCGGCTGCCCCGGCCACCTTCCGGACCCATTGGGTGTGGCGGCTACATTGACTCCTTTCGACACGGAGCTGACGAAGCTGGTGCTGCTGCGGATGGCGGCGGAGGCGAAAGTCGAGCTGCTGCTCTACACGTTCGCCTTCGGAGTCGAGCGCCAGGGCGAGCGAGTCCTTCGGGTTCGCGTGGCCCACAAGGGCGGTGAGGAGTGGATCGAGGCCTCCCACTTCATCGACGCCACGGGCGACGCCGATCTCGCGCACCACGCAGGGCTCCAGACCCGCTCCGGCCGCGAATCGGACGGCCTCCATCAGCCGCTCACCGCGATCTTCAAAGTAGGCGGAGTCGACGTCGAGGCGCTCGAGCGGCACGTCGTGGACCATCCGGGCGAGTTCGTCCTGGACCCGCGCTATCTCCGGGGCGGGATGCCGGCGATCGCCATCAGCGGTTTCTTCGATGCCGTGAGCGCGGCGCGCGAGGCGGGCCGCTTCCCGATCGCCCGGGATCGCATCCTCCTCTTCGGACTCCCGCGCCGAGGCGAGGTTGCTGTCAACACAACGCGCATCCAGCGCGTGGATCCGGTCGATCCGCGCTCCCTGTCGCTGGCGGAGGTCGAGGCTGCCGGGCAGATCCTGGCGGTGCACCGGCTGCTGGTCGACGCCATTCCCGGGTTTGCCAGGAGCTTCATCCTTCAGACTCCCGTGCAGACGGGCATCCGCGAGTCGCGCAGGATCGTTGGGCTCTACGAGCTCTGCGCCGCGGACCTGGCGGCGGGGCGCGACTTCGAAGACTCCATCGCTCGCGGCGCCTTTCCCATCGACATCCACAGCCCCGACCGGACCGGGGTCGACTGCGAGTCGGGAAAACGCCAGAGCGACTACGGCATCCCTCTGCGCTGCTTGATCCCGAAAGAGGCGGCAAACCTGCTGGTCGTGGGGCGGGCGCTATCGGCGACGTTCGAGGCCCACGCCTCCGCTCGGATCACGCCGACGGCGATGGCCACGGGGCAGGCGGCCGGCACGGCGGCTCTCGTGGCGCTGGCCGCGCGCTGCGACCTCCGGGAGGCCGACCCGCGCCTGGTCCGCGAGCGGCTGTTGCGCGATGGAGCGGTGGTCTAGCGCGCAACCACCATCAGCGCCGTCGAGTTCTTGCGGTAAGCGCCGTTACCTTCCTGTCTGGTCACGGGCCGG
>JACQFU010000012.1 GCA_016199905.1 Candidatus Wallbacteria bacterium | reverse complement strand
TCGAATCCCGCCCTCTCCGCCAAAGCCTGGCTACAGGCCGCGGGCTGGGGGCTACGGGGGCCGCAGCCCTCTCCTGCGCTGGGCCTGATGCTCCAGGTCCAGGTGCGGCTGCCGGCGTGCCAGTACGCCGTGACGATCGGGAGAGGGCTTCTCGGACAGACACGAAAGCTGTTGCCCGAGGGGCTTTGCGAACGCGACCTGGTCATCGTCACCGATCCCGTGGTCTGGCGTTTTCACGGCCGCGAGCTGCTCGAGGGCCTCGGCGACCTCAAGGCTGCGGCCGTCCTGCAGGTTCCCTCGGGCGAACAGGCCAAGAGCCTCGGCTGGGCCTCCAAGCTGTACGACGGGCTGCTCAAGGCCGGCTGCGATCGCAAGAGCGTCGTTCTGGCATTCGGCGGTGGCGTCGTGGGCGACCTCGCCGGCTTCGTCGCCGCGACGTTCATGCGCGGCGTGCCGCTCGTGCAGGTGCCGACCACGCTGCTGGCCATGGTCGACAGCTCCGTGGGCGGCAAGGTCGCCGTCAACCATCCGCTTGGCAAGAACGTGATCGGCGCGTTCCATCAGCCGGCGGCCGTGATCGCCGACCTGTCGACTCTCGACTCGCTGCCCCCGAACCAGCTCGCCGCCGGCGCGGCCGAGGCCGTGAAGTACGGCTTTCTCGGAGACCAGGCTCTTCTGGACCACTGCCGCTCGACGCCGTTTGGCGACTGGGATCTGGCGCGCGTCGTGGCCGACTCGGTGCGAGACAAAGCGGCGGTCGTGGCCCAGGACGAGCGGGAGACCGGTCTGCGCCGGCGCCTCAACCTGGGCCACACACTGGGCCATGCGCTGGAGGCGGCCACACGCTTCAGGGCCTACCTTCACGGAGAAGCCGTCGCTGTCGGAACGCTCTACGCGTTGCGTCTGTCCATCCTCCGGGGCCGCGCCTCGGAAGACGACTTCGAAACCGTGCGGCGCCTCTACGAGTCTCTCGGCCTGCCGCTGGCGCTGCCCGCGGTTCCCTTCCGGCGGCTGCTGGAGCTGATGCTGCACGACAAGAAGGCGCATCGCGGGCGGTTGCTCTTCGTGCTGCCGGTCGGGTTGGGCGAGGTGGAGGAGGCCGTGGGACTCTCGGAGGAGACCCTCGCGCAAGCTTACGAGGACCTGGCCGCGCGGATGGGGCGAGTCGGCGTGCGCCCGCAAAAGGGAGACCCGCGGTGAGCCGGTCGTCGTACTATACTCGAACGCTCCAGTGGGCCCTTCGGATCCTCTTGTTCGCGGCGACCCTGGCGCCGGCCGCGATCGAGGCGGGTTCGCGGGCGATGCTGGAAAAGACGGTCCTCGCGCTGGCCGCGAAGGAGTTCGTCGCCGGGGAGGACCGGCCGCGCTCCGACGGCGTGGTCGACTACGCCCGCATCGCCGGCGAGATGCGGGCCCTCTCGGCCTGCGTGCCTCGGTGGGACGAGGCAATGCGCCTGCACGCGGAAGACTCGAAGCACCCGCACACGATCGGCGAGCACGGCCTTCGCGCGCTCTACTTCTACGCCCGTTCGCCCCACGCCGCCGCCGTCCGCGCCGACTCCCGCCGCTACTTTCTGGATTGCCTGACGGCGCTGCTGCACGACATGGGCAAGCTCGACAGCCCCCGCAGCAAGGCGGGACGCCAGGCGTCGGACGCTCAGCACCCCGCGCTCTGCGCACGGTACATCCGAAGACACGCGGACGCGCTCGGGCTCGACTCGGGCGAGGCCGCCTGGGTCGCGAACATACTCGAGCACCACCGCGACCTGGGCGTGCTCGAGCGCACGCTGCGCGAACCCACCTGGGTGAGACCCGCTCAGGCCGTGCTCTGGCGCCGGGCGCTGGCACGCGACCTGCGGACACGCTTCAACGTCGACTACCTGGCCGCCCTCACCGAGGCCGACGTCCGCGCCATCAACGGCAGCGCCTACGACGACTGGAACCTGCGCCAGCTGCTCCCGCTCGCCTTCCGCTCGGTCGTGCAGGACCTGCCCGCGCGGTGACCGCGCCGACCCCGTCACTCTTTCTTACGGTTGATCAGGCTCGCTGCATAGCCGGCGCCGAAGCCATTGTCGATATTGACGCAGGTCATTCCCGAAGAGCAGCTGTTCAGCATCCCAAGCAGCGCAGCGATTCCGCCGAAGCTGGCGCCATAGCCAATGGAGGTCGGCACGGCGATCACCGGCACGTCGACCAGGCCGCCGACGACGCTCGGCAACGCGCCTTCCATGCCTGCCACCACGATAATCACGGCCGCGCTCTGAAGCGTATCCTTGTACGCAAGCAGCCGGTGGATGCCCGAGACTCCCACGTCGCTCACCAGAACGGTCTTGTTGCCCATGATCTCGGCGGTGACGTACGCCTCGCGCGCGACGGGTAGATCGGCCGTTCCGGCGGTGACCACCAGGATCGTCCCCACTCCATGAGTGGCGTGATCCCGGTGCAAGTGGATGCAGCGCGCCAGCTCGTCATAGGTCGCCTCGCCCACGGTCTCCTTGACCGCGTCGAAGACCTCGGGCTCGGCGCGCGTTGCCAGCACATTCGGGTTCTTCTGCGCCAGGCGCCCGAAGATCTCCACCACCTGCTGGGTAGTCTTGCCCTCGCAGTAGACTACTTCCGGAAAGCCGCGGCGCAGCAGCCGGTGGTGGTCGATATGGGCGAACGGCGTCGCCTCGAACGCCAGATCCCGAAGGCTCTTCTCGGCCTCCTCGATCCCCATGCGGCCTTCCTGGACCGCTTCCAGCAGTACCTTGACGTTCATCGGATCGGCAAGTCGCCCTCGGGGCTAGCCGGCCGCTCCTCTTGTATCACGGGAGGTTTCGTCAAAGCCAGGTTCATGCTTCCCGACCGGAACCCCTCCAGGTCGAGCGTGACGTAGACGTAACCCAGGGACTTGAGCTGCCCGACGATCGCCGCGCGATGCTCCAGCACCCGAGGCAACGCGTCGACCGGCACCTCGACCCGGGCCGAGGCCCCTTCGTGGCGGACCCGCAACTCTCGAAAGCCCAGCTCCCGCAGAAACTGCTCCGCGCGGTCGATCCGGCCCAACAGGCCGGCATCGATTCGGATGCCGTACTGCACGCGCGACGACAGACAGGCCGATTGCGGCTTGTCCCACGTGCGCAGCCCCATTCGCCGCGACAGCTCTCGCACCTCGGCCTTGGACAGCCCCGCCTCCGCCAGCGGGGCTCGAGCTCGGAACTCGCGCGCTGCCTGGTGACCGGGCCGATGGTCTTTCATGTCGTCGGTGATCGCGCCGAACGCGAGCTCCCCGAACCCCTCAGCGCGAGCGATGGCGTCCAGCTGGCCGAACAGCTCCTTCTTGCAGAAGTAGCAGCGGTCAGGGCCGTTCTTCGCGTAGTCCGTCTGCGAGACCTCGCCCGTGTCGACGACCCTCAGGCGGATGCCAATCTCGCGGGCCAGCTCCACCGCGTCGGCCAGCTCGCGCTCCGGATACGAGGGGGAGCGTGCCGTGATCGCCAGCGCGTCGGCACCGAGCGTTTCGGCGGCCACGCGGGCCAGGAAGGTCGAATCGACGCCGCCGGAGTAGGCCACGACCACGGAGCCCATCTCCAGCAGGATGCGTTTGAGCTTGTCGAGTTTCTCTTGCATCGCGCTCCAATCTACCGTCCCGCGGCATCTCGTGCCCGCCGCAGCGCCTCCTCGAAGACCTCTCCGATGGGGACCTTGTGCGCCCGCGCAGCTGCGGCGCAGTCCTCGAACTCGGGCGCCATCTTGCTTCCCGTGGTCTTGATCTTGATCTTGCCGAAACGGGTCTCGACCTCCAGAAAGCTGCGGGGCAGCTCCCAACGATCCATTCGGACACAACGGACCCCAAGAGTCGGGGTCTCGGCGAACACGATCTCCCTGAGCGCCGGGATGTCCCAGGCCCGCCCGAGAACCGAGACCTGCGTCCCGGGCCGGTTCTTCTTCATTTGGATTGGAGTCAGGTAGACGTCGAGCGCCCCGGCGTCGAAGAGTCGCTCGATGAGGTAGCCATAGAACTGGGGGCTCATATCGTCCAGGTTCGCCTCCAGGCAGACGATCTCGCCGAACAATGCCGCACCGCTCGACTCGGCGATCACCGCGCGCAGAAGGTTGGGCAGGCGTTCTCCCTGGCGAGTGCCGGCCCCGTAGCCGACGGCTCGAGGACACGCGGCCGGCATGTCGCCGAACTCCTTGGCCATCACGGCAATGAAGGCGGCGCCCGTGGGCGTCGTCACCTCGCCGCTCTCCAACCCCGGCCGGCAAGGCACGCCCTTGAGCACCTCCAGCGTCGCCGGC
>JACQFU010000330.1 GCA_016199905.1 Candidatus Wallbacteria bacterium | reverse complement strand
TCGATGATCCAGTCGCCGCGCGGCTGGCCGGGGGGAATGAAGGTGGCGATGTCCTGGTCGATGGCGTTTTTTTTCTCCTCCGGCGTCGCTTTGGCCGGGACCGTCATCATGTTCACCAGGAAAGGGAAGTCCGGATACATCAGCATGACGTTCGTCTTCTTGAGGCCGGCCGAGCGGACCAACTGGCTGAAGGCGGGTCCGAAAGACTGGGGGATCTCCAACTCCTCGCTGGGATTGGTGCGGAAGACGACGTCGGCGGCTGCGTCGACCAGGACGTGGCGCTGGACCTGGTACTTGCCTTTGGCGGTCTGGCGCGCCGCGACGGCCTTCAGATAGCGGCTGCCGAGATCGACGACTTGCTTGTAGGTCTGCAGTGACATGGAGTGCTGGGCAAGCCCGTCCTCACAGGCCCTCCCACAATGAAATCGACAAAACGGGCGGCAGTTCTTATCGCGATTGTAGGAGCGAGCGTCCGAAACCGAGCAACCAGGCGCACGGGCGACTTACGAATGATACCTCGATGTGGCTGGTCCCGGCCCCGACCGGCTCAGTCGATCGCGCCCTCCGGCCCGACGCGCCACAGGCAGGAGGCGCCTAGCAGTCCGGCATCGTCGCCCAGCCGTGAGTCCACGAGCCGGGCAGCGCCGCGGGCAGTCGCCAGCGCTCGAGCGCGAAAGGTATCGAGGGCCGCCGCGCGGAAGCGCTCCCCGAGCTTCATCAGGCCCCCTCCCAGCATCAGCACCTCCGGGTTGAACAGGTTGGCCGCGTTGGCAAGGCCTGCACCCAGGGCGGTCCCGGCCGTTTGGATGACGGTCAGCGACGCGGCATCGCCACGGATGGCGGCCTGCGCCACTGCCCGGGCGTCTACCCGGGCAGGATCGCGCCCCACGAGATCCCATAGCAGGGAGTCGGGATGCCCCGCCATCAGTTCGCGAGCCAGCCTCGCCACGCCCAGTCCCCCGGCGTAGAGCTCCAGGCATCCGCGCGCGCCGCAGCCGCAAGGCAACCCCTCCCAGTCGATGGAGTGATGGCCGATTTCGCACGCGCTGTTGCTGGCTCCCCGCAACAGCCGCCCTCGATCGATGAACCCGCTTCCGATTCCGGTGCCGGCAAAGACATTCAGGAAGCTCGCCGGGCGTTTCGACAGACCGAACAGGTACTCTCCCAGGGTGCTGGCGCGGACGTCGTTGTCCACGATCACGGTCAACCCCAGGGCGTCGCGCAACATCGAGCCAAGCGGGATATCGCGCTCCGCGAACAGGGTGGAGGGCGCGAGCACGCGCTCCTGTGGGCCCTCCACCGCGACGCCCCCCAAAGCACCTTCTTCTGCCTGCCCGGCAACGCGGGCACCTCAGCACTGGCCACCAACATCCCGGGAAAGCCAACCGACTTGGAGGCCGTGGCCACGCGATCGCGAGAGAGGACCTGACCGGCGCCGGTGACGACGCCCGCCGCGATCTTCGTGCCGCCAACGTCGATCCCGATGGAGTAGCTTGTTGCAGCCAAGGCGCCCTCCTAGGCCAGAAGGACTTCCCCCTCCATCTGGGAGGGGCGGTCGGCGCCTGCGTACGCGAGCAGAGTCGGCGCTATGTCGGCGAGTTTGCCGGGACGCTCTCTGAGGGCCACCTTGGGATCGGTCACCAGCAGCGGGACGGGGAAGAGCGTGTGCTCGGTGAAGGGCTCGCCCGTTTCGTAGTTGACCATCTGCTCGATGTTGCCGTGATCGGCGCTGAGGAACACCGTGAACCCCTTCTGCTCCAGGATGGGAAAGAGCTGCGCAAGCAAGCCGTCGAGCGCCTCCACGGCGTCGATGGCGGCGGGCAGCTTTCCCGTGTGACCGACCATGTCGCAGTTGGCGTAGTTGCAGACGACCAGATCGAAGTCGGTCGCGCCCACTTCCTGAACCAGGCGCGCGGTCAGCTCCGGCGCGCTCATCTCGGGCTTGAGGTCGTAGGTGGCGACGTGGGGCGACGGAATCAGCACGCGCTTTTCGCCCTCGAAAGCGCGCTCCTCGCCGCCGTTGAAGAAGTAGGTGACGTGAGCGTACTTCTCGGTTTCGGCGATGCGTAGCTGCCGGCCGCCCGCCTCGCTCACGAGCTGTCCCAGCAGGCGATCGGGGTGCGACGGTGGAAAGAGCACGGGAAGGTCGAACGTCGCGTCATACTGCGTCATGCAAAGGTAGGCCAGGCCCGGGAAGGGCTCGGCGGGGAACTCGTGGAACCCCTTTTCAGTGAAGGCGCGCGTCATCTGGCGCACCCGGTCGGCGCGGAAGTTGAAACAGAAAAACAGGTCGCCTTCCTTCACGCGACCGTCCACGCCCTCGACCACCGTGGGGAGGAGAAACTCGTCGGTCTCGCCGGCTGCGTAGGCGTCCGTGACGGTCTTCTCCACGTCCCGGGTCTGGCGCCCCTCCCGATGGACGATGGCCCGATAGGCCTTGGCAACGCGGTCCCACCGCTTGTCCCGATCCATGGCGTAATAGCGGCCGGTGACGGTGGCGAGCCGGCCGACGCCGCGGTCCCCGAGGAAAGCGATCAGCTCCCGCAGGTAGCCGATCCCTTCCGTCGGCGAAGTGTCTCGTCCGTCGGTGACCGCGTGGACGTACACCGGCCCGACGCCCTCCTTCCGGGCGACCTCCAGGAGCGCCAGCAGGTGCTTCAAGTGACTGTGGACGCCGCCGTCGCTCACAAGACCGAAAAGATGCAACGACCCCTTCCGCTCCCTCAGGGCGCGAAACGATCCGACCAGCTGGGGAAGGCCTTGCAGCTCACCGGTCTCTATCGAGCGATTGATGCGCGTGAAGTCCTGGTAAACGACCCGGCCGGACCCGATGTTCATGTGGCCGACTTCGGAGTTGCCCATCTGCCCCGTCGGCAGGCCCACTGCCAGGCCGCACGTCTCGAGGCTGGTGTGGGGAAAGCGCGCAAAGAGGCTGTCGAAGAACGGCGTCTTCGCCAACTTCAGCGTGTTGCCTTCCGCCCGTGGATTGATGCCCCAACCGTCCAAGATCAGCAGGGCGAGCTTGCGAGAGAGCCGCTTGGTCATGAGGATGACCAGTCTAGCAGCAATACCCATGAATTAAGCCGCCTTCCTGCTGGGTAACCGCGAGGATTTGACCTGAAGGCTGGCGGCAAAGTCGACGACTTTGCCCCGATGATGGCGACGCTTGGCTCCGAAATTGG
>JACQFU010000347.1 GCA_016199905.1 Candidatus Wallbacteria bacterium | reverse complement strand
CTGGTCACCGTCTGCGACTTGGCGCGATCGGAGGTGGGCGGTCCGTGGCGCAGCACGGAGTCGCGAAACGCCCGGGGCGCGGCGAGCAGGTTGGCCAGGAGCGTTCCCATCCCGCCGGAGCCGCCGGCCTGCGGTGGCGCCTCGCCTGGGACTGCCGTTTCGTCGGTTGGATTCATCGATCGCCTCCGCTGCTCAGACCTTCAGCCGGGTCGTCGGGTCGACGGTGGCCATCGTGTCGACCACCACCTGGCCGTCGGGCGCCAGACTCAGCGCCAGCCGGTTCAGCGCCTTGGGGGCGGGGCCGCCCACTACCTTGCCCTGGGGGTTGAACACGCTTCCGTGGCACGGGCAACGGAACTCGCCCGTCTTCTCCCGCCCGGCGATGCACCCCAGGTGCGTGCAGACGGTGGAGATGGCGTACAGACCTTCGCCGTCGTGAACGACCCAGAGCTTCTGCTCGGGCAGGTGCGTCTCCGACCCCGGCCGAAACGCGTCCGGAGGACCCAGTTTCACTTTCGAGTTGGATTCGGGGAACACCGCCGGCATCGGCAGCCGCAGGGCGCCCAGCGCCGCCGCAAGGAAAGCCAGCAGCGCCGACCAGATCGCGGCCAAACCGAGAAAGTCGCGGCGAGGTAGGGGTTCTGGCTCTAGTCTTCCTGGCATCTTGGCGTCTCCCGGTAGAGGAACCGTTCCATCGTGATGACGTCTGCCGGGCACCTCTGGGCGCAGAGGCTGCAGCGGATGCAAATCGTCTCGTCCTTGAGGATGGCGCTGGCATCCGGCGGCAACTCCGCGGCGAATCCCGGGTCCAGATCCACGCCCGTCGTCAGACCCGCCAGCGGCACCAGCCGAAGGCACGTCTCGGGACAAACGTCCACGCAACCGCCGCAGAGCACGCACTTCTCGCCGTCGAAGACCGTGTTGACTCCGCAGTCCAGGCACCGCGCGGCCTCGACTTGCGCCGCCTGCAGCGTGAGCGTCTTCTCCACCACCCGTTTCACGTCGTGAAGGCGTTCCTCCGGGGGCGTGGTCCTCAGCTCCACGCGCGTCGTCTTCTCGTAACCGTCTTCCCGGCCGTACCGCGTCACGGGGAAGTGGATCTCGGTCGCCTCGTGGCCGATCCGGCGCCCGGTGGCCCGCTCGTAGATCGCCCGCGCGACGGCCTTGCCGCTGGCCACGGCGTGGATGAGGAGCTTCGGCCCGTAGGCCAGGTCGCCGGCTACGTAGACGTCCGGCGCCTTGGTTACGCCCGTGACCGGGTCGCAGAGGATCGTCCCGTTCGGCCGCACTTCCAGCCCGTCGCGCGCGGCGTCGACGAAGGACAGGTCGAAGGTCTGGCCGATCGAGATGAGGACCGAGTCGCAAGCGATCTCCGTCAGCGATTCCGGGTCGAAGAGCGGCGAAAACCGGCGCTGCTCGTCGAACACTCGCAGGCACTTCTGGAACAGCACGCCCCTGGCTCGCCCCGCAGGGTCGGTGAGGATCTCCTTGGGGCCCATGCTGTTCATGCGGATCAGCCCCTCCTCGTCTCCCTCGAGGATCTCGACGTCGTCGGCGGGCATCTCCTCCAGCGACTCCAGGGAGCAAAGGTAGACCTGCGCCACGCCGCTGGAGCGCTTGGCCGTGCGGGCCGCGTCGACGCTGGTCTGGCGCACGACGGTTCGACCCACGTCGTAGGCGACGTTGCCGCCCCCGATGACGACGATGCGGGAGCCGAGCACCGGCGGCCGCCCCAGCGAGACTTCTCGCAGGAACTCGACGCCGCCCAGGACCCCGGCGGCGTTGGCGCCCGGGCAAGGAGCCTTGCGGCTTGCCTTCATCCCCACGGCAATGACTACGGCGTCGTGCCGCTCCCGCAGTTGGGGGAAGGTCACATCCTTGCCTACGGTGCATCCGGTGACGCCTTTGACTCCCAGAGAGGTGATGACCTCCACCTCCGCTTGAACCACCTGGCGAGGCAAGCGGTACTCCGGGATGCCCACCATCAGCATGCCGCCAAGGAACTGCTCCAGCTCGTAGATCGTGACGTCGAAGCCCAGCAGCGCCAGGTCGTGCGCCCCGGCCAGGCCGGCCGGGCCGCTGCCGACGATCCCCACGCTCTTGCCCTTCACGCGAGGCACCTCGCCCGCCGTGAGGGCCTGCAGCATCGGCAGCAGCTCCTCCTTGTCCTGGCAATGGTGCGCGCCGAAGCGGACGGCCGCCTCCCGGAGGTAGTCGTGCAACCCTCGACCGCCCGCGGCGCGCCGCTCGGGCCCGAAGGACTCGCAGACCACGCGCTTCAATGCCCGGATGGAGACGGGCTTGTCGTACTCGCCGCGGCGGCATTGCGTCTCGCAGGGCGCTCCGCAGACCCTGCCGCAAATCGAGGCCAGCGGGTTCGGCCCCCGCGCTATCACGTAGGCTCGCTCGAAGTCCCCTTCGGCGATGGCCCGCACGTAGCCTCGCGCGTCCGTGTGCACAGGACAGGCCGCCTGACAGCGAATCTGCTCGCGCCAGTACGCTCCGTCGGGCAATCGCCCGCGGCGCGCGAACGGGCCTCCGTCTCCGTGGTGCGCAGACACGACTGGCCGCACGGCAAGCGTCGTACCAGCCCGCCGAACCGCGGCTGGCGCGCCGAAGCGCCGACGCCCGGCGAGCGCACCCGGAACCGGCTTCCACAACGATATCGATCGTTTACTCCAGGGGACCGCCATGCCGGGCGGATTTTCTCCGGGTCGCCATCTAGGGGACCAATCGTCCGTGACCACGGTCTCAAGCGGACTCGGTTGGCCGAGACTCTTTTGTCCCCGTCCGGCTCGTAAGGTGACTGAGGTTACTCTGGACCGGCGGGTCGCGACCTGTGGCCCGGGCAGCCCCTCCAAGCGTGAGTCCGGCTCTTCGCTAGTCGACGATGCATGCCTGCGTCCGCCCAAGCCTGCCGCCCTGCCTGCCGCGCGCCGCTGTTCCCTCGGGTGACACTCCTCAGCCCTCCCCCCCGATCGTGTCGAAGACAGGGTTGCTATGATCGCGCGCGCGGTCTTCCGTTCCCTTTGCCCGATCGTCCTGGGCCTCTGGCTCGCCTCGGGGCTCCAAGCCCTGCAGAACCAGCCGCCGACGGCCGTTCCTGGCTTCGATCGCGACGTCGCCACGGGCACCTCCGTGCTGCTCGACGGCCGCGCGAGCTTCGACCCCGAGGGCCAGCCGCTCGTCTACCGGTGGCGATTTGCGGGGCTGCCCTCCAGCAGCCAGGCCGTGCTGTTTGGCGCCGACACGGCCCTCGCGTCCTTCACCAGCGACGTCCCCGGAGACTACTTCGTGGAGCTGACCGTCGACGACGGCACCTTCGCCAACTCCAAGGCGTTGCGCGTGCGCGCGTCGGGTCAGGGCCCCGTGCAACGGCCGGTGGCGATCGTTCGTGCTCCGTCCCAGGCCCGTACCGGAGACCGGATCACGCTCGACGCAGCCGGAAGCACCTCCCCGTCCGGGGTCGCTCTCGCCTACTCCTGGCGCCAGACCTTCGGCAATCCCGTGCGCCTGTCCGCAGTCGACACGCCACAGATTTCGTTTCGCTCCTTCGATCCCGGCTTTGCCACCATCGAGCTGATCGTTAGCGACGGGGTCAGCGCCAGCGTTCCGCTCTCGACGACCGTCATTCTGCTCGACCTGCCCCCTTCGGCCCCAGCCGTCGACGCGGGCGGCGACCGAGTCGGCGTGGCCGGGAAGGCCGTGACGCTGTCGGCCCGAGTCCTCGCGCCTCGCGGCCCGGACTCGGTGACGTTGCGCTGGACCTACGAAAGCGGTCCTGCGGCCCAGCTCGCGATGACCGACCGGGCCCGCCCGACGGCCACCTTCGTGCCGCCCGTTGCCGGCTTCTACGGCTTCCGCTTCAGCGCCGACGACGGCCAGCAGAAGGGCGAGGACAGCCTCACCGTGCAGGTCCTGGCTGCTCCGACAGCCGCGGGCGGTTCGTCGGGCTGTTCGATGCCCGCCGCAGGAGGCTCATCCCTGGACCTGTTGGCTCTGCTGACTCCGTTTGCCGCGCTTGTCTCGCGCCGCCGCCGGATCGCCCCGCGTTGACACTTCGCGCCGGCCCGCTTATATTTCGGTCTGGGAGCCGACGCGGAGGCAGCGATCTGATGGGCATCATCGACCGGGCGAAGCGCATCCTGAAAAGCCAGATCAACGCCAAGCTGGACGACCTTCACTACCGCGGCGGCCCGGACGACCCGCTCTCCGAGGACGGCGCCACGATGGACGACGAGGCCTGGTTCTACGCCGCCAAGGCGCGCCAGGCGGGCCACGATCGCCAGCAGAGCGAAAACCACCAGCGCCGCGACGCGGGCACAACCGCCGACCTCGGCAGGGCCTACGCCAATCTCGACTGCCCGTCCGGCTCCGATCTCAAGACCGTCCGAGCGGCCTGGAAGCGGCTGATGAAGAAGTACCATCCCGACAAGTTCGCCAACGAGCCCAAAAAGCGCGAGTCCGCCACGAAGCTGACCGCGCTCCTCAACGAGTCGTACCAGAAGCTCGAGGCGCATCTCAAAGCCCGAGGCGACAAGGGCTGAGAGCGGAATAGGCTGTGGGCGGCAGCCTGCTTCTCGACGCCAGCACGCAGGCGTTGTATCCTGCGCCGCGCCACTGCCGAGCACCTGGCACGTTTTCCGCCAAGACCAGGCCACTTGCATGCCTTCTGTCCCAGACAAGCTCCTCGATCCGCCGTCCATCTCGGCCTTCTTCCCCTGCTACAACGACGGGGGCACGATCGCCAGCATGATCGCGCTCACCGACCTGACGCTGCGGCAGCTCACGGACGATTACGAGATCCTCGTGATCGATGATGGCTCCAGCGATCACGCCCGCGAGCTCCTGGATGAGTTGAAGCTTCACTACCCGCAGCTGCGGCTGGTCTACCACGAGAAAAACCGCGGCTACGGCGGAGCGCTCCGCAGCGGATTCGCCAACAGCACCAAGGAGCTCGTCTTCTACACCGATGGCGACATGCAGTACGACCCGACCGAGCTGCGCGATCTGCTTCGTGCGCTGCGTCCCGAGACCGACGTCGTCAACGGCTACAAGATCCAGCGCCACGACCCGGTGCATCGCATCCTCATCGGCCGCATCTATCACCACCTGATGAAGTTCGCTTTCGGTTTTGGTCTGCGCGACGTCGACTGCGACTTCCGCTTGATCCGCCGCCGAGCGCTGGAGCGGATCCACCTGGAGTACGACAGCGGCGTCATCTGCGTGGAGATGATCAAGAAGCTCACCGACTTGCCGGCGCGCTTTGCCGAGGTGCCGGTGCACCACTTCCACCGCGCGTATGGCACCTCGCAGTTCTTCAACTTCAAGCGGCTCTTCACGGTGGCCGTAAACCTTTTCGGCCTTTGGTGGAAGCTGGTGGTGCGCAAGGAGCACCTGCAAGGCCCTGCCGGCCAGCCGGCCGCAAGCCCGCGCAAGCCGTAGGTTGCCGCTTGCCGGGCCAGCCGCGCGTCGGCTCCCCCGCCCATGGAACGGCACGAATACGACACGATCCGCGAGGTCGAGGACCGCCACTGGTGGTACCAGGGGCTCTGGGAGCTGACGCTCTCATGGCTGCAGCGCGCGATGCCCCCGGCACCCGGATGCGTCGTGCTCGACGCGGGCTGCGGAACCGGCGGGTTGCTCGCGACGCTCGGGCCGCGCTATCCGCTCGCGGTCGGCGTCGACCTCTCGGAGGACGCCCTGCGCCACTCCCGCGGACGAGGCCTCGCGGCAACGGCCAGGGCCAGCGTCGAGTGCCTCCCGTTTGCCGGCGCCACCTTCGACGCCATCGTCAGCAACGACGTCCTCTACCACCGCACCGCGCACGAAGCCCCTGCCCTGGCGGAGTTTCGCCGCGTGTTGAAACCTCGCGGCGTCCTGCTGATGAACCTCCCGGCGCTCGAAAGCATGCGCGGCACCCACGACGTCGTCGTTCACACCCGCCGCCGATTCACTCGAGCCGATCTTCTCCAACTCTTGCCCACCCACGGCTTCGAGCCGATCCGAGTGACCTATCGCAACTCGCTGCTCTTCCCGATCGCCTGGCTCGTGCGCAAGACCCGGCGCCCAGTCCCCGGCGAGATGCCCGCCAAGAGCGACGTCGAGATGCCCGGCCCGGCCGTCAACGCCATCCTTCACGCCGCGCTGCGACTGGAGAACTCACTCCTCGGCGCCGTCGACTTCCCTATCGGCCTGTCGCTATACTGCCTGGCAAGGAAGGCCTGACACTCCGGGCCGCGGACCCCGAGCCTCGCATGGACCTCGCAGACCACTTT
>JACQFU010000346.1 GCA_016199905.1 Candidatus Wallbacteria bacterium | reverse complement strand
GACGCCCGAGCGCACCGTCCTGGTCGCCGACGACGATCCGCACATCCGGATGTTGTTGCGCGGCTTTCTCTCCGCCAAGCCCGGGCTGCGCGTGCTGGAGGCCGCCAACGGGATCGCCGCCGTCGAAGTCTTGCTCAGGGAGAAGATCGACCTGCTGGTGCTCGACCTGAACATGCCGGGAATGAACGGGCTGGAGGTGGCTTCCGTGTTGCGAGGCAACCCGGCGACGCGCGACCTTCGCATCGTCATGTTCACCACCGAGGGAGACGCCTATACACGGCGCAAAGCCATGGCCCAGGGCATCAACTACTACGTCACCAAGCCGTTCAACCCCGTCGACTTCGACCGCATCCTGTCCGGCTTGCTGGGAAGCCTGTCGTGAAGTTGTCTTGGGATGCCGGCCGTGCCGCCGAACGGACCGGGCGCTACTTCCCGCCCTTGGGATCGGCGAAGAAGTGCGTATTCATCGGCCCGTCGGCGTCGCCGGGGTTGGAGAGCCTGCGGGCGGCCTCCTGAGCGGCGTAGCTCATCGATTCACCCTCGTTGGCGACGACCTTTCGCAGGAGCTTCTGCGAGCGGGGCCCCCCGATCTTGCCGATCGCCCGGACAATGCGCATCCGCGTCATCGGATAGCTCTCCGCCTTGTAGGCCTCGTACATCTTCTCCAGGAGAGGAGAGTCGCGCGGCGCGTTGTCCCGGATCATGTAGAGCAGCGCCTCCTTGAAGCCCGAGTCGTCCACGCGCTCGTTGACGGGAGTCTTGACCTGTTTTCCATCCGGAGTGAAAGTCGTCATCGTGTCGCTTGTGTGCTCCATCATTCGCGGGTCCTTCGTCAGTAGCAGCTTCACCAGCAGCGCCACCGTCGCGTCCAGCTCTCCCCGGTCTTTGGCCTGGAGCATCAGTTGGAAGTCCTGGCCCGACGCCTTCAGGTCCTCGATCAAGTAGGCGGTCTTCTCCTCCTCGGAGAGCTTGAAGAAGTCCGCGGCAAGAGTCGGCTTCTTCGGCGGAGCCGTTGAAACCCGGGCCGACGGGTCGGGGCCTGCGGACGTCGCGCGGAACGGCGTCGTTCGGGTCCGCTTCGCAGGCCGCGCGTCGCCGGAATCTGCGGGACTCTCCGAAGACCTGAACATGAAGAAAGCTCCCATCGCGAGAACTCCAATCCCCAGAACGGCCGCTGCCGCAGGGCTGCGCGGCACCCACGCGGGAAGTGCCCCCGCGGAGGCCATCGGCGCCGGTGTCGGCACGGTGCCGAGGGCCGGTTGCGCTGCCGGCCGCTCCCGGACGCGCCGCTTGCGGGCTGGCGACTCCGCGTTGCCAATCTCCGCCGGCGCCGCAGCCGGCAAGACACCCGACACGAACCACGCGGCCACCGGCCGGATCGGCGCCGCGGCGGGCGGGGCCGGTGGGGCCGGTGGCGCCGGCTCGATCGCCGGAGCGGGCGGCGCCACGACCACGGCGGGCCCCCGTGGCGCGGCCACAGTAGCGGTCGGCCTCGGCGGCGTGGCCGCAGGGGGCGGCGCAGCGACCGGCGGCTCGGGGTCCTGCAGGTCGGCAGGCACGGGCATCTCGCCAGCCGACTCGGCCGGAGCCGGCACGCCGGCTTTGGCGGCCTCGGTCCGGGCGCGCATCTTCTGCTTGGCCCCTTCGGAAATGCGCTGGTGCTCCTCGGGCGTGATGTCGAGGAGCCCTGCCGCGTACTTCACCAGCTTGCGCTCTTTCTCGGTGACCTGGCCGTCGGCGAGCGCCAGCAGGATGAGTTTTTCGTAGAGACGGCGTTTCGACAGCGGCCTGGCACGGCCCAACCTGCCCTGCTCGAAACGCTCTCGCGCCTTACGTTCCAGCCTGCCCCGGCTGCCGGCGTCCAGTTGCAGGTCCTGCTGCAATCGGGAAAGCAAGACAGCTTCCTGGGCGTCGATCTCGCCGTCCTTGAGCGCCTCGTCGAGCGCCAAGGCCAGCAACCCTTCGCTGTTCAGCTCCATCGGGAGGTCTCCCGGCGGCGCGCGTCATGGTTTGCGGCCGCCCCATCCGCAGGCGGTTTCGAGCTTCGGGGCGGAAACAAGTTTAGCGCAGAGTACCGGTCGCGTCAGGGAGGCCGCGGCGCACTATCGTACGATTTGCAGGCCCATCATTGCGTGCCAGAGGTTGGTCGCGGGATGCAGCCAGGCATACAGCACCATGAACCAAGTAAAGAGGATGGTGCCCCAGGCGGCGCGGCCCAGCCGGGCGCCCGACGCGCGATGGACCACGACCAGCAGCGCGGTGAGGGCTCCGGTGCATGCCAGGCCGCTCGGCCCGACCCCGGCGCAAAGCCCGGCGTAGACGCCGTAAACGGCAAGCAGAAGGCCGAAGAACAAACAGTCGATCTGCCCCAGGGTGACCTCGCCCAGGTCCTCCCCGGCGCCCATCCGGCGGGCCAGCCAGTACAGCGCGGCGCCCGAAAGGATGAACAGGGACGGGCGTTCGAGCGATCCCATCGCTCCCGCTCCCGTCACCAATACGATCACCGGCCAAAGGATCTCCGACGCTCTCACGCTCGTCCACCTCCGGGGAGTCGACCGCACCCAGAGTACTCCGGTTCCATGCGGCAATGAAATGAATGCGGATCCGGGGCAGGTTTCGCGCATGCCACAGGCCGATGCCCTGCCGCCGCCGGCTCATCGCGTCGCTCCCAGCGCCGCCAACAGCAGCGCAGCCAACAGGGCATTCGCACCCAGCGGACCCGACGAATCGCGAAGTCCGGCGGCCAGCGGCAACCAGAATCCCTTGACGAGGTTGTCGGCCGATCCGGCGATCGACGCCACGGTCGCGCGGTTGCTCGGGGCCGCACGCTGCTGCAGCAGTTCGCCGCGCAGGGGCCGTGCCGCTCCTGCGAGGAAATAGAGCGTCACGGCCCCGAGCGGGCCCGGAAGCACGCAAGCCAAGGCGCCGGCAGCCACGAGCAGCCGCAGCCTCCGCTCGGGCTCTCCGCCGAGCACTCCGGCCGCCGCGGCGCCCGCGCCTTCCATCAGCTGTAACAACGCGATCAGGTTTGCCACGCTGCCGGCCCCTGCCCCGCGATCCGCCAGCTCCAGCGGGACCAGAAATCCGGCGCCCGACGCGGCAGCCACGAGAAGCGTCACGGGTAGTATTGCGCTCCAGGGCACACCGGCCCATCGGCCTCGACCTACGTCCCCCGCCTCGTTGGGGCGCGGCACCTCGCGAAAGGAGAGGGCGACGCCGAGACCGCCCAGCGCCAGCGCCGCTTCCACGCACCAGGCGGCGTGAAACCCTGCCCACTGCGCGATCCACCCGCCCAGGAGGGTGAGCCCGACCAGAGCCAACTCGGTGGCGGCGTCGGCGCGCGCGAGACGCCGCCCGAACTGCGCGCCGTCGCAGCTCTCGAAGAGCAGCGCCTCCTGAGCGCCGGAACGAAACGAGTCGCCGACCGCGATGGTCACGCAGCCGAGCGCGACGCCGGCCGAGGATTCGCACAACCAGAGCAGAAGTATGCCGCCGACCTGAGCCGCCGAGCCCGCGATCAGACTCCGACGGCGGCCGAACCGATCGGCCAGCACGCCTGTCGGAACGTTCAGGGCCATCACGACCAGGTCCGAGAACGCCAGGATCGCAGCCACTGCGGCCGCAGAGATGTGCCGCTTCTGGGTCCACCACAGCAGGTAGATGCCGTGGCAGATGCCCTCGAGAGTGAGGATTCGATACGGGACGTAGAGCCGCAGGTTTCTTCGATAGGCCATCTTCGGGGTTCCCTTCAGTCACGGTGACCGGTCTGGAAGGACCGGCCCCGGAGGGCCCCGAGGAAAGGCGGCGTTGCGGCGGACGCGTGTGGCGTCGCCGGGCTCAGCCCGCAGTCAAAGTCAGAGGAATCCGCTCATCGTGAAAAGGGTAACGCCGCGAGGGATGCGCCTGCAACCACGCCGAACGCGACGACGCCGTCACGCACGACTGCCGAAAGGACACGGTCTAGTAGATCGTTTTCAAAACAACATGGCAGTGAAGAGAAAGACTTTCAACACGGAGGCACAGAGACACGGAGGTTTCTCTCTGCCTCTG
>JACQFU010000339.1 GCA_016199905.1 Candidatus Wallbacteria bacterium | reverse complement strand
ACAACCTCACGACCGGCAACATCCGCAACATCCAGGGCCATCTCGCTCATCCCGGCTTCCACTTCGTCAACGACTCCATCCTGAGCGAAGAGCTGATGGATCGGATGATCGAGCCCGTAGATCTCGTCTACCATCTGGCAGCCACCGTGGGAGTGAAGCACGTGGTGGTGAACCCTCTGGCGGGCGTCCTCACCAACGTGCAGGGCACCGAGATCGTCTTCAAGTACGCCTTCAAGTACTGGAAGCGCGTGCTGCTCGCCTCCACGTCCGAAATCTACGGCAAGACCAACAAGTTCCCGTTTCGCGAAGACGACGATCGCGTTCTGGGGTCGACCCGCGTCCACCGCTGGTCCTACTCCACCTCCAAGGGCATCGACGAACACATCGCGTTCGCCTATTCCGACAAGGGGTTGCCGATTTCCATCGTCCGCTACTTCAACAGCTACGGCCCCAGGATCGACGAAGGCGGTTACGGCAGCGTCGTGGCCCAGTTCGTCCGGCAGGCCTTTACGAACCAGCCGCTGACGGTTCACGGCGACGGCAGCCAGAGCCGCTGTTTCACGTTCGTCAGCGACACCGTGGACGGCACGATACTGGCGGCCGAACGGCCCCAGGCTCTGGGCACGGCCTTCAACGTGGGCTCCACCGAGGAGACCCGCATCCTGGAGTTGGCGAAGCTGATCATCCGATTGACCGGCTCCCGATCCGAGATCGAGTTCATCCCCTACGACGTGGCGTTCGGCAAGAGCTGCGCCGGCTGCCGTCGATGGAGCGCGCCAAGCAGCTGCTGGAGTGGGAGCCGGCGGTGAAGCTCGAGGACGGACTTCGCAAGACCATCGACTGGTGCCACGCGAACTATGTGCAGCACCGATAGGCGCTCGCCGCGGCCTATGGGGGAGTTCCTCTGACTATCGGGTTCTACTACGCGCTCGTGTTTGCGGCGTCGCTGGCGCTGTCGGTGTTCGCAACGCCGCTGGTGCGCAGGCTTGCCCTGCAACTCGGAATCGTCGATAGGCCCGGCGGCCGCAAAATTCACGCGATCGTGACGCCCTATCTGGGCGGCGTCGCCATCTACGCGGGGTTCGTCGTGGCCGTCGCCCTCGTCGTCGGCTTCGACCCGCAAATGCTCCGGCAGTCCGCGTCCATCCTGGGCGGCGCGACGGTGCTTCTATTCTTCGGTCTCTGGGACGACCACTCGGGGATGGACCCTCGAGTGAAACTGCTGGGACAGCTCGCAGCCGCCCTTCTGGCGGTCCTGGCAGACATACGGTTGCGGCTGACGGGTCTGCCTCCCATCGATCTAGCCATCTCCATCGTGTGGATCGTGGGACTGTCCAACGCGGTCAACCTTCTGGACAACATGGACGGCCTCAGCAGCGGGCTTGTCGCCATCGCGAGCGGATACCTGTTCCTCATCGCGGCAACGGAGGGACAGTTCCTCGTCGCGACAATGGCCGTCTCGCTGGCCGGCGCCTGTCTGGGGTTCCTGAAGTACAACTTCAGCCCCGCCACCATCTTCATGGGAGACGCCGGCAGCCTGTTCCTGGGTTACACCCTGGCCGTGCTGGCGATGAAGCTGCGACTTCCCCACGCCGATCACGTGAACTTCGTCATCCTTCTCCTGGTCCTGGCTCTGCCAATCCTGGACACCACTTTGGTGACTGTCCATCGGACCGCCAACGGACGGCCCATCTACGTCGGCGGGCAGGATCACTGCTCCCACCGGCTCGTGGCGCTCGGAATGTCCCGGCGGCGCGCCGTGCTCACCCTCTACACGCTCGCCACCGGATACGGCGCCCTGGCGACGGCCGTGCACGTTTCCAAGCCCGAGATCGGCTGGTTGCTCACCGGTGTCGCCGGCATCGGGACCTTGCTTGTTTTCGTGAAGCTGGGCAATGTCGCGGTCTACGCAACGTCTCCCTCGGACCTGCCGCCGGAAAGGAGCCCCGACAACACGTGAAGATTCTCATCACCGGAGGCGCCGGCTTCATCGGATCGCATATCCAGAACGCTTATCTCGCGACCGGCCACGCGGTCGCGGTGATCGACAACCTGGTTCACGGCAAGCCGGAAAATCTCCGCGCCGAGGCCCAGTTCCACAGGCTGGACATTCGCTCCGAGGAGGCCGAACGGGTCATCCGGGCGTTTCGCCCGGAGGTTGTCAACCATCTGGCTGCCCAGATGGAGGTTCGGCGTTCCGTCGAGGACCCCTTCTTCGATGCCGACGTGAACATCATCGGAGCCTTGAGGGTCTTGAAGGCCGCGGTCGAGAGCGGCTGCCGAAAGTTCGTGTTCAGCTCGACCGGAGGGGCCATTTATGGGGAACAGTCGGCTTTCCCCGCCACGGAAGAGCACCCGTGCTTTCCTTTGAGCCCCTACGGAGTGACGAAACTGGCCTTCGAGAAGTACCTCCACTACTTCCACGCCCTCACCGGGATGCAGTACGTGGCGCTGCGCTACGCGAACGTCTACGGCCCTGGCCAGGACCCGCACGGAGAGGCCGGTGTGGTCGCCATCTTTGCCGAACGCTTGCTGGCCGGACAGCAACCCGTCATCAACGGCGACGGCAAGCAGACGCGGGACTACGTCTTCGTTGGCGACGTCGTGGCGGCGAACCTGCTGGCCCTGGGCGACGTGCCTAGCGGCGCCTACAACATCGGCACGGGCATCGAGACCGACGTCAACGAGCTGTTCCGCATCCTGCGGGAGCTGACGGGGGCCAGTGCCGAGGAGACCCACGTCCCGGCAAAGGCGGGTGAGCAGCGTCGAAGCTGCCTTTCGGCCGCCAAGGCGGCTGGGGTCCTCGGCTGGTCTCCCCGAACCCTGTTGCGGGAGGGCCTGGCCCGGACCGTGGAATACTTCCG
>JACQFU010000338.1 GCA_016199905.1 Candidatus Wallbacteria bacterium | reverse complement strand
GCTTGCGGGACAGCTGCGCCAGGACCTCCGAGGCCGCCACCAGCCGGGCTCTGAATCACGACGCCCTTGCCCGAGAGCTCCAAGAACTGGTTGTCGTTGAACCCCGGCAGCTGAAATTTGATGGCGTTCTTGGCCAGGTCGGCCGTGATGTACTTGAGCTCGAAGACGCGGAACTTGGTCATCTCGCCCTTCTGAGCCACGTCCAGGGTTTGAAGGACCCTCTCGATCTTGCGGTGAACGCTGGGCCGGGTGCTGATGATGAGCTGATTGTGCGCGCGATCCACGATGACGCCCCCGCCTCCCGGAACCGGCGCTACCCCGGCCGCGGCACCCGCAGCCGACGGTTGCGCCGCCAGCGCGGCCAGGGAGGAGCCGCCCGCTGACGCGCCGCCGCCGGCGCCGCCGCCTCCCGAAGCTGCGGCAACCAGCGCCGTCAGCTCGGGCGAAATCTGCTGCGCACTGGCGACAGCCAGCTTGTAGACGCGCGTGTACTCCGAAGATGCGTTCTTGCCAAAGAGCGTGATGATGCGTCCTTCGACGCGGTACTCCAGACCGGTGATCTGAGTCAGAGTATCCAGCGCCTCCTGGATGGAGACGCCCGAGAGCGACAGGTTCACCGTGTCGGCGAACTCGCCGGAGGTGACGAAGTCGTAGTTCCCGTTCATCACGATGGTCTCGATGACGCTCTGGACGGGCGCACCCTTGATCGTGATGGAGACCTCGCCCGGTTTGTCGAGCGGGACGGGCGCCTTGGAGTCTTCGGCCCAGGCCACCGTCGTAACCAGCAAGAGCGCTGCTAGCGCGTGAATGAGCGACATGCTATCTTTCTCCCGGCAAGGTCTTCCCCCCTCACTCCTTCATCGGCAACTCGCGCAGCAGGGCTGAATCCAGCACCCCGCGCCCAGGAGAAACGCGATGCGATCGTCGAGCTTCCTCGTCATCTTGGCTGGTCTGCTTCTGGCTCAGTCGACCGGCTTTTCACAGGACCTCGGCCAGGTGAACTGGCGAGTGACCGACGCCGAGCGCCGTCTGGGGCTCGTCGAAAATAATATCGCGAACCTGCAGAATCAGGTCGGTTCGCTGCAAACCCGGCTTCAGTCGCTCGACGCCCGATTCACGCAACTGGTCTTGTTGCTCGATCAACAGCGCCGGGAAGACACGGCCGAACGCAAGCGTTTGGAGGACGAGCTGAAGAAGGCCAACGAGAAGAACGCCGGTCCCGGGCACAAGGGGGGCGCAGAAGAGCCGCCCTCGCCCGACCCCGCTGCGCCGCCGCCTGCGAAGGGTGGAAAGTAGAAGGGAGGCGCTGGCGCGCGGCCACGGGCTTCGGGTAATCGAAAGAGCGCTTGGGGGGCCCAGCCGGTCCTTTCCAAGTGAAGGATGTTCGCCCTTGTCGGTTCGACGTTTGGGTCGCAAGCGCAGCCATCACCGGGTGCGCAGGCTCCAGGGAATGCAGACAAGGCCGGCCGTCCGGGTCTGGTTCCCGGTCCGGCCGGCTCGCGCAACGCTTTCAGCGTGAAGCTCGAGGCCCGACGCCCCGACTCACTTCTTGCGCTGATGACGAGTCTTGCGGAGCAGCTTCTTGTGCTTATGGCGGCGGATCTTCTTCCGGCGCTTCTTGACGACACTGGACACGGTTCACCTCCCGGTCACTTGGAAAGCATTTCTTCGTAGTTCTCTTTCAACACCTGCACGGGAACCAGTCCCGGGACGCCAGCGCTCTTCAAGCGCGTGACGCCGACCTTCAGCCGCGCATAGGGTTTCTTGCGGTCCTTGAGGAACCGTTCGAGGGTCTCGCCGATGGTCTCCTTGCCTTCGCGGGTCTGCAGCACCTGAGCCGTCAGGTGGTTGTGGTATCGAGCCAGGTCCCGCGTCACGGCGGCTTGCAGTTCGCGCTCCCACTCATCGCGCAGCGCCACTTGCTCCACCGCGTGGGCCAGATAATGGATGAACAGTTCGTCGCCGAGACGGTACCAAAGCCCCGCCACCATCTCGAGCGAGGTCTGGGCCTGCTCTCGAATGCGCACCATTGTCAGCACGGGCTTCATGTAGGGCAGAGCAGCCAGTTCCTGCGCCAGCTCTGGCGGGAAGCCCTGCTCGCGCAGCGATTGCTCCTCGCCCGTCAGGGCCTGCCGAATATCCGGCGACACGTGCTCGCGCAGCTTCAACTTCAGCTCGCGCACCTCCGGCGAGTAGCGGCTCACGACCTCCTTGTTGATCTCCTGCTTCAGGTTGGTCCTCAGGATGCGCAAGCAGATGGCGAAGATCGTGTTTTCCAGCGCCAGCAACTGGCTGTACTGCAACTTCGCAGGAGTCTTCTTGTCCAGGGCATGGATCTCGGCGCGCAGCCGATCGGCCTCGAGCAAGTCCGTGATGAGGATGTAAATGCGGACGACCTCCGCCACGTCGTCGCCCGATTCCTGGCAGAGCCGGTGGACAAACGCGACGCCCGCCTGGTTCAGCACCCGGTTGGCAAGGTTTGTGGCGATGATCTCGCGGCGCAGGTGGTGGCGCAGGCAGACCTCGCCAAAGCGCTCCCAGACCGAACACGGGAAGTACTCGATGAAGTACTTGTTGTAGTAGTCCCGGTCGGGCAAGGGGCCTTCGAGAATTTGGTCGAACAGAACTTTCTTGGCCCAGCCTGTCAACAGGGCCAGCACGGGGCGGGGAATCGCCTGCCCCAGCGTCCTGGAAGCTCGCAAGTCCTCGTCGGAGGGGACGTGATCCTTGTCTCGATCGATCAACCCACGCTTCACGAGGAAATCGATGAGACCGATGAAGGGCTCCACATCTTCCTTGCTCCGCTGCTCGTCCATCGACAGCAGCGCGCTTTGCAGGAAATTGTTCTGCAAGACAGCCGCGCCGACCTGATCGGTCAACTCGGCCAGCACACGATTGCGTTCGGCCTCGTCGCGAATGAGCCCCTCTTCCAGCAAGAGCTTGAAGAGGATTTTCAGGTTTACTTCGTGGTCCGAGCAGTCGACGCCGCCGGAGTTGTCGATGGCGTCGGTGTTGATGCGGCCGCCCTTGCGGGCGTACTCGATGCGGCCTTGCTGCGTCACTCCCAGATTGCCGCCCTCGCCGATGACCAGCGCCCTCACCTGCGCCGCATTGACGCGCACATCGTCGTTGGTCTTGTCGCCCACGTCGAGGTTCGTCTCCCGGCTGCTCTTGATGTAGGTGCCGATGCCGCCGTTCCAGAGTAGATCGCACTTGCAACGAAGGATGCAGCGGATCAACTCCTCGCCGTTGACTGCCTCTTGCTCGATCCCCAGAAGATCCTGCGCCTCCTGGCTCAGGACGATCCTCTTCTCACCGCGGTTGAAGATGCCGCCGCCCGCGCTGAGCAGCTCCCGGTTGTAGTCAGCCCAGGAGCTGACCGGCAGCTTGAAGAGCCTCTCGCGCTCCAAGAAGTTCGCCTCGGGGTCCGGGTCGGGATCGATGAAGATGTGGCGATGGTCGAAGGCGGCCAGCAACTTCAGCTTTCGCGACAGCAGCATCCCATTGCCAAAGACGTCGCCCGACATGTCCCCGATGCCGACACAGGAGATCTCGTGGGTCTCGAGATCGATTCCCATCTCCCGGAAGTGGCGTTTGACGCACTCCCAGCCCCCCCGGGCGGTGATCCCCATCGCCTTGTGGGAGTAGCCGGCGCTGCCACCGGACGCGAAGGCGTCGCCCAGCCAAAACCCGAAGGACTTGGAGATTGAGTTGGCCGTGTCCGACATGTTCGCGGTGCCCTTGTCCGCGGCCACGACCAAGTACGGGTCGGGTTCGTCGTGACAGACGAGCCCGGGCGGGGGCACCGTCTTGCCCTGGATCATGTTGTCGGTGAGATCGAGCAAGCCGTGCATGAAGACGGTGTACTGCCGGACCATTTCCTCGTTGGTGCTCTTGCGGTCCGGGAAAGAGCGCTTCAGCACGAAGCCGCCCTTGGAGCCCACGGGCACGATGACGGAGTTCTTCACCATCTGGGTTTTCATCAGACCCAAGATCTCGGTGCGGAAGTCGTCGGGCCGATCGCTCCAGCGGATACCGCCGCGGGCCACCTTGCCGCCACGCAGGTGCACCGCCTCCACTCCCGGGGCGTGCACGTAAATCTCGCAATGCGGCTTCGGCGCGGGGATGTCGGGCACCAGACCGCTGGCGATCTTGAGACTGATGCACCGCTCTTCGGGCTTCTTTTCCAGATGGAAGTTGGTCCGGAGCGTCGCCTCGATCAGGTCTCGCATCGCGCGCAGGACGCGGTCCGCGCTGATGCTGTCGACCTTTTCCAGGTGGCGAGCCGTGTCCTCGCGCGCCGAGTTCAGCAGTCCGTGCCGCCTGTCCCCATGGGCCGGATTGAATCGCGCATCGAAGAGCTGGTAGAGCGATTGAGTCACGAGGGGATACTTCAGCAACGCCTCGTTGATCGCCAGGATCGAACTGGTCCGCCGGAGCTGCAACATCAAGTTGCGGTAGGCGATGAAGAGGTCGGCGGCCGGCCACGAAACCCCGGCAGCCAGCACGAGGCCGTTTAGCGGATCGCTGTCGGCCAGCCCGAGACGGACCATCTTGAGGTAGTCCGACAGGGGCGCCATCCGATCCTCCGGGATCGGCTGGCCGTCGCCGCACCGGACCTGGAACGCATGGATGTAGGCCGGGCCCGGCGCCAGGAGCTTGACCTCCGCCGTGCGCTCCTCGACTACCATCAAACCGAGGTTCGACAGGATCGGCATGATGTCCGAGAGCATCACCTTCTCCCGCCTGTATATTCGGACCTCCGTGGTCTCCCCTCCGCTGTCCGGCTGGCGCTTCTCACGGAAAATCCCGACCTGAATGGGCCCGACCCGGGTGAGCTGCTCCAGGTGGCGCAGATCCCAGATGGCCGACTCGACGCTGTTGGAAGCCTGGTAGGTCGGCGGGAATGCGTTGGCGTAAACCCGGCTCAACTCCTTGCCCGTGGGGCCGTGCCACAGTTCATCGATCGAGATGATCAGACGCTCCTGCCACGTTCGCACGACGTCCTCCAGCTCCTCCCCAAGCTGCCACAGCCGCCGCGAGTCCTCGGGAAACCGAGGCCCGAACATGTAGACGTGAAGCCGGCTCACGCCTCCCTCGCCGTAACAGTGATACTCGCGCATCACCGTCGGGTGCAGCTCGGCCCTGAGTCGGGCCAGCACCCGATCCCTCACCGGGATGGAGTAGTTGCGGTCGGGCATCCGGATCGCGACGGACATCCGGTTCTTCTCGGGCTTGGGGCGCAAGCTGATGAGAACCTCTTCGCCGTCCTCGGCCGACATCAGCGTGTCGACCTCCTCGATCAGATCCTCATTGGTGGAGTTGAAGAGCGCTTCCTTGGGGAGCGTCGTCAGGATCGAGAACGCCGTCTTGTAGGAGTACGAGTTTTCCAGGAATCCGAGGGTCTTCAGAACCTCCGCAATCTTGTCGCGGACGAGGGGGATGCGGTTGGGCTTCTCCAGGAGCGCCGAGGAGGCGGTGCACCGGCGAGTGGAGGTCGATCCGCGTGACGGTCAGCGTGAACTCCCGAGCCAGCGCCGCCTGGAAAGTGGCCGCCAGCTCGTCGTCGAGCCGCTGGACGAAGCCCGGAGGCGTGCGATCCTTGCTGAAAAGCCCCCACTCCGAGCCGTGCTCCGTCACGAACTCCTCGCCCTTGCGCACCAACCGCCTCACGGCCAGGAACGTGAAATTGCCGTCGAGGAGCCACAGGAAGAAGTCGCGCTTTTGTTCCTGCGTCGAACGGCCTCCGGGATACAGTTCGGGGCGCTCCATCAACCCGTCAGCGACCTGGCGGACCGCGACCTGGGCGTGGCTATAGCCGTCGACGGCCGCACAAACCATCTGCAACACGTCGCACGTCGCCTGTTGCAGGTTCTCCTGGTCCGAGGGCGACTCGATGTGGTCGAAATGCAGGTAGACGAAGGCCTCGCGACTGCCGCTGCTCTTGCCGCTGGCGATGCTGCGGACAGCGCCCCCATCGTCGCGCTCGACGACGAGCACGGGGTGAATCGTCATCTGGATCTCGAGTCCCCGGACTCGCAGAAGCTCCTTGAGCGAGTCGACGATGAAGGGACGATCGGCCAATCGCGCCTCCAGGACCGTGATGTTGACGTTCCAAGATTCCTGACTACCAACCGGGTTGTAGACCCGAACGTCGCACCAGCCCTGGAGCGGCGGCTTGATGAACTGCCATCGGCCCAGGAGGAACTCGGTCAGGTCGTCGCCGTCGAGAAACCCGCGATAGCGTTTGGGTATGGCGGGGAAGTAGCACTCGGCGAAGCTGGCGAAGAGGGCTTGCTCCTCGGCTGGCAGCCGTGACCGGGCGGCAGCGAACGTTTTCTTGAGAGAGGGTTCCATGGCAATCGACGATGAGAAAGTGCCCCGCAGGCAGCCGCGGGGGAGCCTGAAAATAGCAGAGCAGTAAAGCAAAGTCAATCGACCGGGCGCCGCTTTGGAACGACGCTGGAATTTGGAAAAGCGCATCGCTACGTGAACCCAAAGTAGGGCGGGCCTCTGCGTCCGCCCAGGATTGATGCGGCTTCTCGTTGGGCGCGGAGACCCGTCCCAATGATTTCCCCACGATCCTGGGTCGCTCCCGACGCCGCGGGACCGGTGCTGCGTGATACACTTTCTTCTACGAGCCGCCGCGAGCGGGGGACGGGCGGACCCCGGCGCGAAGGCCTCAATGCAGTGGCTGGCAACTCGGCAAGAGCCCTCGGCCTGCTCCTTCTGGTGGCGGTGCTGCACGTTCTGCGAGTGCCGACCTTCGCGGAGCTTTTCACCGTTCACGTCAAGCTCGCGATGTCGAAGTTCCCGGCGTCCGAGCGGACGGTCGCCTCCGAAGCGCCTGCGGACGATCAGTCGAGCGAGTCGCAGGCCGAGATCCAGAAGATCTACGCCCTGGCCGACGCCGGAAAGCACGACGAGGCCCTCCAGCTAGCCAGGCAGCTTCTGGACCGCTCCAAGCGCAACGCCGGCGCCAACCATCCGGACGTGGCGGAGGCGACGTACTGCCTCGGCCAGGTGCTTCTGTCGAAGGGCGACCTGGCCGGCGCGCGGGAGCAGCTCGAGGACGCGCTGGTCCTGCGAGAACGTCACTACGGCAAGAACCACCTGGCCGTCGCGCAGGCCGAGGAGGCGCTGGGAGACCTGTCGTTCCAGCAGGGCGACTTCTCGGCGGCCAAGCCGCACTACGAGCGAACCGTCGCCGTCCTGGCGGCCACGGCGCTGAAGGACGGACCTCGAATGGGCCGCCTGCAAGCGCGACTGTCGAAGATCCGGTCCGGGGGCCTGGAGGCGGCGCCGAAGCCGGCGGGGAAACCGGCAGTTCCCATCACCACGGCGAAGCCACCTCCGGAACCGGTTGCGATTGCCGGGCCGCCAGGCTCTGCCGGCGAGTTGTGGGCCATCGTGCCCACCCCCGAACCGGCCGAGACCGCTCTCGACGGCTATCAGTGGCGCTGGACGCGAGACTTCCTGGCCCTGTCCCTCAGCCTGCTCGGACAAAAGGCGTGTCTCGATCCCTGGGACTCGGATGCTCTGGTGGGTCCGAAGGGCGTCGACCCCAAGCTGCTCCAGCCGCCGACAGCCGTGGGATTGCGCCGATTCGGCGCTGCCGCCGGTGCCAAACACCTACTGGTGCCGATGGTGTCGGGCTCGGAGACCACGGGCTTTCGATTCCAACTCAAACACTGTCCCGACTCTACCGGCGGCTCGGAAGCCGTGGAGCTCGCCGGCGCCTCGCTCGACGCCAAAGACCCGCAGGCCGCCGCCGAAGCCGTCGTCGGCGCCTGCAAGCAAGGACTCGAAAAACTGGGCATTTCGTTCAAACCCGGGGCTGCAAACAAGGCCTCGCTGCTGGGGCCGCCTGCGCCTCCCGCGGCGTTGCTGAAGGAGATCCAAGCCCAGGGAAAGTCGATTCGCGCCCGCGCTCGAGATCCGCTGGCGCTGGCCTGCTTTTCCGAGCCGCTCTCGATCCTCGGCTATTACCTGGCGCACGGAAACCTCCCGATGGGACCCCGACTGCTGATCCGCGGCTCCGCCGTCGCCGCGCTCGCGCTTGCCCTGACCCCCCGGGACCCGCAAGCGCAGATGGCTCGAGCGTTGGGTCACCTGCTGGCGCGTCACGCCGAGGCTGCGCATCGTGCGCTGGCACCCGCTCTGGCCGCGGGCGACGCCGATGCGCGGGCACTCGAGGCCGCCTGCACCGGCGACTGGCAGGCGCTTGCCGCCGACACGCGCCACCGCCTGCTCTTCATCGTCGCGCTGGAACGTTCCTCAAAGGCTCGCCTGATCGCCAATCGCATCCCGCCCTTCTACAAGGAGCAGGTCCCGATGGCCTACTGGACATTGGGAATCGCCCGGCAGCTCGGTGTGGGAGGCGGGCGACAAGTCTCGAGCATGTTCCTCGCGGCCGGCGAGGAGGATTCCGTCCCCGCCAACTCACGCAAGATCGACATCCGCCGGACTGCCTCGTGGGCTGTCCCGATGCTTCAGCAGCGGGCCGCAAAGCTGCCTCCGCCGCCTCCGGACCCATCGGCGCGAGGCGACCTGGAGCCGGGGCTGACGCCCGCTCGCGCGCGGGCCGTTCGCTGTGAGCTGCTCGGGCTGCCGGCCGTGGAGTACGCCGTCGTTGCCGCAACGCTCTGGGGCGTGCCCGAGGAGGCCAAAGCCGTCTTGGAGGCTGCCCGCGACGCCTTGCCCGAGAGCCAGGCCGTTCCCAACATGATGGCCGCCCTGGCCGCCGCCGACCGCACAGGACGGTTGCAGAGCTGGAAAGTGCAGGCTTCGTCGGAGGACCCGGCCGACCCCTGGGCCAGCACGGCGAGCTTCGAGAGCGGCATGCGGCAGGCCCGGGGACGGGCCGCGCGCCTCGCGTGGGACCTGGGCAGCCCCTGTTTCGGCCTAGTGCGCGAGTCGCTGGGCGTGATGGCCCAGTCACCGGCCCTGGCCCAACACTCCGCCCTGTCGCTGGAATTCGAGCTTTCGGTCGATCCGTGGGACGTAGGCCTCTGGGCGCTGAGGCTGGCCAACGCCGCGGCCCGGCTGCCGTGGCCCGAGCTGAAGGCAGAGATCGAACGCGCCCGGAAGGCGCTCCCGAAGGCCGACGTGCTCGCCACGACCGAGGCGGCGATCCTGATGGACCGCGGAGCCATCGCTTCGGCCGCCCGGATCCTGAACGAAGCCGCGACCAGCTTCCCCGATCCCGACTCGGCGATCTTCACCCTCCTCAACCTTTACATGTCGGGCGACCGCCTCGGGAAGGCCCGTCAAGCCGCCGAGATGATGCGCCTGCACAAGTCCGATTCCCTGGCGCAGGTCGCCGCGCTCTGCCGGATTGCCGATCGGATGCTGGATCTGGGCAAGGTGGAGGATGCGCGGCCTCTGGTGGATCAGGCCCGCGCAATGGAGCAATGGAAGGGCGACGCTCTGCTTCTAACGGGACGCTTCCTGATCCACGACGGCAAAGTCGACGAGGGACTTGGCTGGTACGAGAAGTACGCGCAGCGTTACCCGTCGGGCAGCCCCGAAGGCTGGCGGCCCATCAAGGTGCTCCTGGAAGCGGGGCGGAAGGACCTGGCCGGCAACCTGGCCGACAAGTCCCCTCCGGAGGCCCTTGCCGACGCCGGCTATCTGATGGAGCTTGCCAACGCCTTCAACTCCTACGGCGACTCGACCCGCGGGATGGACTACCGGAGGAGAGGCCGGGATGCCATCACTCGCCAGCTCGGCGCCATGGGCAAGGGCTTGGCCAACGCCGTTGCGGCCCCCACGGATCTGAAGATCAGCCGCGACGGGCGGCTCCTGAAGGAATGGCTCGGTCGGGCGGAGAATCAGAACCTGGGATCGGTGCTGGAAGCGATCCGGGCCAACCCCTTTCCGGAGGCCGTGGAGGCGATGCTCGACGGCGTGAAAATGGAACGTGTGGGACGGCAGTGCGCTCAGGACCTGGCCCAGCGGGCTGGCGTCGACATCGATCTGCCGCAGCTGCCGCTGGCCGAGGACCTGGCAAGGGCTCACCAGACGCTCTCGGCCTGGTGGTCGAAGGCTGCGCCACGATACCTGGAGAGCCGCCTCGAGTGAGGCAAAACGCAGGAATAGGAGGCTGCTGAATTGGACGCGGCGGAACTGGGGCTGACCCTGGCCGGACCCGAGCCCGACGCGCTCGCCGCGCTGAGGGAAGTGTCCGAGCTGCGCCAGCGAGAGGCGCTTCCGGCGCTGGCTCACCGGCTGTCCCAGCCCTCCGGACCGACGCTCCGCGCGGCGATGGTTCGAGCCGTGGGCTACCTGGGCGGCCCCAACGACGGCCGGTTGCTGGCGCGCTTTTCGGAGGACCCCGACGCCGTCGTGCGGCTGGAGACGCTCAAGGCGCTGGCGAGGATGCGCGTGGTCGGAGCCGTGCCTTTGCTGGTGCGGGCGGCGACGGCGGACCCGGAGCCGGCCGTGCTCCAGTCGGCCCGGACCATCCTCGGCACGTTGCGACCAGAGGTGCTGGCGGACCATTTGAGTCGCATGGTCGGAAGCGCTCATGAATGGGTACGCCGTTCGGCTGTACGCTACGCAGCCACGGCCCTGGGCGCAGCGGGCTTGCCGATACTGCGCGCGGCGCTCGACTCGCCCGACGAGCTGGTTCGGGCCTACGCCGCGCAGTGGGTCGAGCAGCTCGCGCCCACGCCGCCGGCAGTGCCAACGCCCCAACCCGAGGCTGCCGCAGCAGCAGCGCAGCCGGCCGACACAGCAGCGCCGGCCGAGGACTCCCCGCCCGGCTTCCGCATCGCCTGGGACAACTTCCTGGGCGATCCGACCGCGTCGCTGGACACCAAGCCGCGGGTGCACGGCGAGACCCCAGAGATGGACGTGCCCTCGGGCGCGATGTTCAAAGTGCCGCAGGACGTGCGCGACCTGGAGCTTGCACTCGGCACGGCGCCGCCCGCTGCGCCCGCGCCCCCGGCCGCCGCCAAGCCCGCGGCGGCAACCGTGCGGCTCGAGACGTCGCGACCCGACGCGATTCCTCCGGCGGCGCCCGTGCAAGCGACAGCCTCGCCTTCGAAGCGCCGCGTCCAGGTTGCCCGCCCGCCGAGAAAGTGTGCCGTCTGCGGCGAGGAGCTGCCCGCGGCCGCGACTCGATGTCACGCGTGCGGCGAGTTGCTGATTCGGCCTTCGGCGCCTGCGCACCCGGTCGCCGCGCGCCCCGCCGCAGTCGCTCCGATGGCCTTTCTGCACGCCGCCGCCGCATTGGCGCTGCTCTACTTCTCCCTGCCGCTGGTGGTCGACCAGCCGCCTAGGGGCCTGGCGGTGGTGGCGCTGGCCGTGGTCCGCTTGGCCGCCGGCGTCGATCTTTGGCGCGGAAAGAGCTGGTCTCTTGCGGCGCTGGCAGCCCTACAAGCCAACGAGCTTCGAACGGTGGGAGTCGTCAACACGCCGGTCTCGCTCCTGTTGCTCGGCTTGCTTTTCCTCCCCAGCGTGCGCGGCTGGACGTCGCGGTAGCGAGCCCTCTCCTCACCT
>JACQFU010000337.1 GCA_016199905.1 Candidatus Wallbacteria bacterium | reverse complement strand
GCGGCCTGAGTGCCAAAGCTCGTTTCCCTTCACTACACGATCCTGATCCGCACGAACATGACGACTGCCGGGATGTCGCGAGTGCGATACTTCGAGTTGCTCGCGCGGGTGAGTGGGAAGAAGCAAGAGTGAAGCCGAAGTACCCTCCTATCCACACCGTCTCGCGAGGCGTCTCTCGGGTGTGAGGTCGCGTCGCCAGCACGTCGGCGAGGACTCCAGCGGCCCAGGTCGCGCGGTTTCCGGTATGGCAGACCACGACGTGGCAGCAACCTTCGCGCAGCTCGCCCATGCGCGCGTCGAGCTCGTCAAGGGGAATGAGCAGGCTGCCCTCGATAGGAACGGCCGCAAGTTACGCCGGACTCCGCACGCCCAGGGGCGGGAGGGTTCAGCTCTTCTTCGAGACCAGTGCCCGGAGCGCCTTCTGGATGGAGCGGCGGACTGCGGGAGGAACCCGCGGCGCGGCGACCGCGCTGCAGACGGCCAGCGTCCGCTTCAAGGAATCGCAGTCGGCGCTGCAAGGCTCGCAGTTCGCCAGGTGACGTTCCATCCGAGCGCAGGTGTCGCTGCTCACTTCGCCCTCCAGGTGACGAGAGAACATCCGCACCACGTCGGGGCATTTGCCGGGACGCGCGGCCGCGGGAGGTCGATCGAGCTGCGGAGCGACCTTCTCGCGCACGGCCAGTCGCGCGCGGTGCAACCGGCTCTTCACGGCCGCGACGCCGATGCCCAGGATGCGCGCGACGTCTTCCGCCGGAAGGCCCTCGACGTCCCTCAGCAGCATCACCTTCCGATACATCGGCTCCAGTGACGCGATTGCCTCCTCGACGGCCCGAGCGAGCTGGCGCGCGGCCAGCCGCTCGTGGGGACCTGGCGCCGAGTCGGGCAGCGCCGATTCGTCGAGGGGAGCTTGGGGCCGGGCGCGGCGCCGGCGTTTGATGCAGAACCTGTTGGCGATCGTGAAGAGCCAGGTCGCGATCGAAGCGTCGCCCCGAAAGCCGTCCAGCGTCCGGGCCATCGCCAGCAGGGTCTCCTGCAGGACATCGCGGGCGTCCTCGGGATCGCGGCAGAGCGTCATCCCGAACCTCAGGATGCGGGGTTCGTAGCGCGCGAGCAGCGTCTCCAGCGCACGCGCGTCGCCGTCGCGGACGGCCGCCAACAGCGAGGCGTCCGTGGGATCGTTCGAGAGCGGAGCGGTCACCCGGCCATTTTGCGGCCGCCGGCGCCGGGATACCAGTCCACAGGTGCCGTTTGCGGCGCCCGGCCCCCGCCCTCTACCCGATCGCCTGCTATGCTGCTTTCCACATGAGCAGAGACACGGGACCGGGATTTCTATTGAGGAGCCTGCTGTTCGCGGCTGAAAAGCACCGCGATCAGCGCAGAAAGGGCGTGGACGCCTCGCCCTACATCAATCACCCCATCGCCGTGGCCGAGATTCTCGCCAACACGGGCGGCGTGAAGGACAGTTGCGTCCTGGCGGCAGCGCTCCTGCACGACACCATCGAAGACACCCAGACGACTCGTGAGGAGCTGGAATCCAATTTCGGTCCCGAAGTCGCCGCCATCGTCCTGGAGGTGACCGACGACAAGAGCCTGCCGAAATCTCGTCGCAAGCAGCACCAGATAGAGCACGCGCCCCATCTGTCCGTAAACGCCAAGCTGGTGAAGCTGGGCGACAAGATCTGCAATCTGCGCGACGTGGCCAACTCCCCGCCGGTCGACTGGTCGCTGGAACGCCGCCGGGACTATTTCGAGTGGGCCCGTCAAGTCGTCGAGGGCATCCGCGGCACCAACGGCGCTCTCGAGAAAGTCTTCGACGACGCCTACGCCAAGATGCCCCGATAGGGCGCCGTTGCCTCGGCTCTTCGCGCGAGGACGCCCGTCGCGGACGGACGGTGTTGTTCGGGGGCGGCGCAGCGATGGCGTTCGACGCCCGTCGCGGCAAGACCGTGCGGTTTGGCGCGCAACTCGCCGACTTCTTTACCCAGGACTTATCCTCAGTTGCTGCACTGAATCACTTTGATTCGAGCGTGTGGACCCCATCCCAGTCGGCGGGCGGAGGGCTCTCTGCGAAGGCTTTGGTGCGCTCCAGGAACAGGCGGGAGGGACCGTCGCCGGAGAAGGCGGAGATCGCCGATTCGAAGGCCGTCGTCGCTTCCTTCCAGCTCCCGCGGCCGTACGCGTCCAGTCCAGCCTCGTAGTGGGCGCGGCCGCGTAGGCGCCCTTCCGCGAGCTGGCCGCGGCGGCCCATCAGCTCGAAGAGGGCGGTCGGAGTGCCCCGTCCCTTCACGCGAACGCGATCCAGACGCCGCAGCTCGAAGCCCGAAAGCCCGCGTGCGGCGCCCTCCGCCAGCACGATCCGGACGCCGTAGAGCTTGGTCAGACCCTCCAGACGGCTGGCCAGATTCACGGCGTCTCCGAGGACCGTGTAGTTGAGCCGCCGCTCGGAACCGATGTTGCCGACCAGCATCTCGCCCGTGTTGATGCCGATGCCGACGTCCAGCTCGGGCAGCCCGCGCCGGGCGCAGCTTTCCCGGAACCGGCCGAGGGCCTCGATCATCTCCAGGGCGGCCTCGCAGGCAGCCGCAGCGTGGTCGTCTACGGCCGGGCGGCCGCCCCAGAACGCCATCACGGCGTCGCCGATGAACTTGTCCAGGTGCCCTCGATTCCGCATGACGATCTCGGTCATCTCCGAGAGGTATTCGTTCACAAGACCGAAGAGACGATCCGGCTCCATCGACTCCGACAGCGTCGTGAACCCTCGAATGTCGGAGAAGAGCACCGTGAGACGGCGCCTCTCCGCCTGCGCCTTCACCAGCTCCAGCGAGGTTGCCAGCTCTTCGGCCATCGGGGCCCCGACGTACTGCGAAAGCGCCCCCACCAGATACGACTGGCCGCGGCCGTAACGCGCGTAGCGGACCAAGTAGACCGCGCCCACGGCCAGCGAGACGGCGACGCCGGCGTCCAGGTAGCTGAAGAAAACGCCGTTCAGGAACGCCTGGCAGCCCACGATCGTCAGGACGATCCAGGCGGCCGCGAGCAACAGCAGTCCGGCGCCCAGGCTGACAGCGCTTGCCAAACGGGCCGTGACGCAGCTTGCGACGCCACACACCATCGCAAACTTGCCGGACGAGACCGGCGCCAGAAATCGGCGCGCCAGCAGATCGTCGATCTCCTGCGCCAGCAGCTCCACTCCGGGAACCTTCTCGGTCAGCATGTCCAGCCGTCGAAGCGGCAGCACATGCTTGTCCGGACTGGCCGGGTCGACCACGCCGATCAGCGCAATCCTTCCCGCCAGCTCGCGGGCCTGCCGCGCGCCGAGCCGGCCCGCGATCACGTCGCCGGCCGCCACCCGCGGGAACAGCGGCCCAAGCGCCGGCTGCTCTCGCAACGCGAGCATCATGGACCCGTCGTCCGCGAGAGGCACCCGCAACCTCGAGCCATCCGCGGAGCCGCACTCCAGAATCGAACCTCGCAGCCGCGGCTCCGTGTCGAGGCGCGCCTGCTTCAGGGCCAGCGCCAGCGCGTAATGCCGGTCGGGCCTCACCTCCGGCGGCTGGAAGAGATCGAGCCGCCGAATCACCCCGTCGGAATCCGCCCGCACCTCGGCACAGAACACTCCCGCGGCCGATCGCCAGATTCCCGCCACGGGTCCGGTAGCCAGCGTCGAGCTCGGCGAGGCCGGCGGGGCCGCGATGCAGACATTGCCCGCTCGCTTCATCGCCTCCGCAAGGGCCGCGTCCAGCGGACCGCTCTCGCGGTCGAAGAAAAGATCCAGCGCGATCCACGAGGGCGGAGGTTTCAGCCCCGCCAATTCGTCCACGAGCCGCGCGAGCGCATCGCGCCGCATCGACTTTCCATCCGGCGCCCCGTACCGCAGTAGGTCGTCCCGATCGATAGCGATCAGCACGATCTCGCTGGCCGGCGTCCCCACTGGCCTCGGCGCCAGAGAGGTCGCGAGATCGAACGACACGGTGTCCAGCAGCCGCCCCTGGTACGCCGCCGCGAACAGGGCGCCGATGACCAGCCCCTGCATGGCAGAAGAGGACAGCCCCGCCTTCAGGGACTTCCAAGCGTCTGCCGCGCGCACCTCGCCATCCTAGTACGAAACGTTGGAACACGGATCGGAACTCGAAAGGCTTGGGGGAGGCAGCGACGCGCCCGTTGACGCCCCGTGTCACGGTTGGTAGGCTCCCATGCACCTCGGGAAGAGTTTGTGAGACCACGCTTGAGTTTGAGGGAAGCTGTCGCCAGCCTCCGCCTCGGCAACGAAGAGGATCGCCGGGAGGCGCTCAAGCGCGTGGCCAAGAGCGGAGGGGTCCGAGCGCTGCCCATTCTTCAAGCGGCCGCCTGCAAGCAGTAGCTCCCAAAGCTCCGGCAGCTCGCTGGCCGCTATCTCGAGCAGTTGCGCGGTGCCGCAAGCGACGCGCTCAAAAGGTATGAGGGCCACGCTTGGCCCCCGCCGGAGGCAGAACGCGATTGGGGCGAGGTCGTGACCCACGTCGTCCTGGCGAGCGCGCCGGACGCGGCGGCGTTCCTGACGGAGCGACTGGGCGACCACGCATCGCCGTTTCTGCGCGCCACAGCTGCCCTCGGCCTCGGCGCTCTTCGCGAACCGGCCGGATTGCCCTGCCTCCGCCGGTTGCTGGCCGATCCCGACTCGCGCGTTCGCACCCGCGCAGCGGAAGGACTCGCCTACTTCGAGGACGCAGCCACCGACAGGACGCTTTCGGAAGCCATCGCGGCCGACCCGACAAGCCGGCTCGCGCGCGCGGCTCAGTTTGCGCGTGAGGCTTTGGGGTCCGAGATGGTGGATCCGGGTCCGTCCTTGGAGCCCGCCTCCGAGGGTGCTCAGGGCTCGTCGACGGAGTCTACGTCGGCTGTCGATGAAGCAGGCGCCGCGGCTCCGCTAGCCAATCTGATCGAGGAGGACCAGATCCTCTTCCGGCTCGACTCCGACGCGGAGCAACACCAGATCGAGGCCGCCCGGCTCCTCGAGGGGGTCGGTCGCGACGACGCGCTGGAGCCGCTTTACGTGCTGATGACCTCACGTTCGGAGGAGGTGCGACAGGCTGCCGCCAGGGCCTTCGGCGCCATCAAGTCCCGCACTCGGGAAGTGGCCCGGCGCAAGGGCAAACGCCGTGGAAGTCGGCCGCTGGGAACCGATGCGCTGACGCTCAACCTGATGCACCGCGACCCGGCCGTGAGGCTGGCAGCGGCCTCCCAGCTCGGGCCTCCGGACAAGCACCTGCTGGGCGTCGCGCTGGCGCAGCTCGAGCGCGAACCCGACGTGCGGGTGCAGGCGACGCTGGTAAGGGCCGTGGGCGCAATCGGCGACGCCTCGCTCGTGCCGAAGCTCACCGGGTTCCTGAGGTCCGCCGACGACCGGGTGCGCGCCAGCGCCGTAGAGTCGCTCGACATGTGCGAGGCCGGCGCGGCCTTCGCGCTGGTGATGCCGTTCCTACAGGACCCCGCGGGCCGGTTCAGGGCCAATGCGCTGCAATCGCTCCGAAGCGTGTCCGGCGCGGACGCGGAGCCCCGGATGGCCGAGATGGTGCGGGCGCCGGAGCGATGGAAGCGGGACAGCGCGGCCGTCGGACTCGGGGCGCTGGGCGGCAAAGAGACCTTCGGACTGATCTGCGAACGGTTGGCCCTGGAGCAGGACCGGCACGTCTTCTGCAACTTGCTTCGAAGTTTCTGCTCCCTTCCGGATGCGGGGCGGGAAGCTCGAGTCCGGGAGCTTGCCGTCCGACTCCGCCAGCCTTGACTGCAAGCGCTGCTGGCGAAGGCGGCCGATGCGATCGCGGGCGGAAGAGCCTCGTTCGATGCCGCCGAGGATCGAGACTTCGACTATCGCGCTCTGCTGGCGGAGGTCCCGTTCGACGGACGCGCGGCAGTCCAGGCGACGGCGGCCGGTCGAGTGGCGCAGCTGCAAGTCTTGATGGACCACCGCGACCCGAAGGTGCGTCAGGAGGCCGCGCTGGAGCTGGCGCGTCTGGACGACCTGGCTGCGGGGGAGGCGATGTGCGTGGTCGCGTCGCACCCGGACTCCATCCTTCGGTTTCTGGTCCGGCGGGAGCTTCGGGCGCTTCTGGACGACGGTCCAAGGCTGGAGAGGCTTGGCGGAGAGCCGCTCGCGGTGCGGATCAGGGAGGTCCTCGAGCTGGAAGAAACAGTGACCTGGCGAACCGCCCCGGGTGTCTGGAGTAAAAAGGTCTTTGGGAGTGGTTGGCTCCGATGGGTAGTCCCCGGGATGCTGGGCGCCGCAGGATTGCTCGCCGGAGGAGTGTGGACTTACTGGACCTACTCGACGCGGCGGGCCCAGGCCGCCGAGCTGGCGGGCCGGCGGGTCCTCTCGACAGGCGACCGGCCCGCCGACGCGGGCCCAAAGCAGGCAGGCGCCCGGTTGGGCCAAGCGTCCGGGGAGGCAGAGACGGCCGTGGTCGTCGAGGGGCACGTGAGGGGCTGGAGCCGGCGGGGACCGGTGCTCTCCGACGAGCGCCTGCTCTACGACGTCACCCTGCGCGAACCGGGGGAACGCGAGCGTTGCCGCGGCGAGAAACGATTGAAAGTGCGCGGTCTTCCGGCCGGATGGGACGCCGAGTTCGAGATGGTGCGTCTCGAAGCCGCGGAGGTGCTCCGATGAGACAGCGCCGTGCCTACACTCTCCTGGAGCTTCTGTTCGTGTCCCTGATGCTGCTTCTCGTGTTCTCGATGGCTTACACGCTCTTGCGGCCGAGGCTCCCCGAGGAACGGCCATTCCTGGACCAACGAGCGCTACTGGCGTTCGCGACGCTCCAGAAGCGGCTGGGAGAGTCGATTCAGATCCTGGCCCCCGCCCGCGGCCGCACGGCAGCTACGATCGAATTCGTGGATATCCACGACAAGACGGTCCGCCTGCAACAGGTCCCCGAGAAGCACGAGTGGGCGAGCTTCCAGGGCGACCAGCCCGAGGACGGACCGGAGGCGATTCGACTGACGGACTGCCAGCGGGCCTCGTTCACGGCGCTATCGCCGTCTCTGGTGATGGCCGTGCTCACCGTGGGCAAGAAAGAGGACTCGCGAACGTTCATGGCCTCGATCCGGCTCAGGAACGTTGCGATGGCCAGGTGACGACGATGCGGCGAGTGCTCGGGTTCACCTTTCTCGAAATCGTAGTGGCGCTCTCGATCCTGATAGCCTCCATTCCGATCGTCTACCCGATCGCGATCCAGTGGGTGAAGCTCGAAAAGCGGTCGGCCGACCTGTTCCTCAAGAGCACCGTCGCCGGAATCGTCCACGACCGCATCGTCGACGACGCAGCCTGGAACCCGGCGATTCTCCGTTCGCTGCGACAAGACTCGTGGGGCTCAGTCGCCGGCGGGCTCGGGACCCTGCAAGGGCCGGATGGCCAGGCGCTCGCTCCCAGTCCGTACTTCGGCAACCTCTTCGATATCTCGGGGCAGGGCGCCGCCCACGCCTCCAACGCGGAGTCGATCGCTGTCTCGACTCCGGCGCAACGGATTGCGGACGGCGCCGCATCGCTCGCGGCGGCGATGCCGGCGCTGGCGAAGACCTACGCGGGACTCGCCGTCCACGTTCACATCGACCAGGAGTCGGACGTACCGGGATTGCCGGTCGGTGCCGGGAGGCTGGCCCGCAAGCTGACCGTGGAAGTCTACCGGCGCGACCTCGAATCCAAGACCGGCTGGGAATCGGAACCCTACCGGCTCGAGACACGCTTCCTCGTCCCCGTCGAGAGCCTGGAGCCCGCCGACGCCGCGGAGATCCAACAGCGCTTTCTCCGCGACGAAGACGACCTCTCCGCCAAGCTCGCGAAGACCCAACTGGACGCCGCGGGAGGGTATCCCGGTTACGGGGCCAGGGTCCGGGCGATCCTGGAACAGCTCGCGGCGGTCCGGCTTGGCGCCGCGCTGGAGAGCGTTGCCCGGTCGCGCCTGGAGTCGGCCGTCCGGCTGCTGGACGCCGTTCAAACGCCACAGGGCATCCAGCAACGCCTGGAGATATCGGCGATGCAGGCAGAGGCCATCTCGCTGGCGTATCGCCGGATGCGGCAGCCGCTGAGGAAGCTGCGCGACGAGTGCTACGCGCCGTGGGAGCGCGATGTCGTGGCCGAGAGGGAACGGACCGACAAGCTGGCCGTCAAGGCCAGAGACCTCCTGCAAAAGAGCGAGGATGTCTCCCGGCTCGCGAGCAAACCCTCGGGCGCGCTGGACGCGGCCCTTCAGAAGTTCCGGGCGCTGGGAAAGGACCCCGTCACGCCGCTGGCCAACGAAGTCGCGGAGGCATTGAAGCAGACGCAGGAGCTGAATGCCGAGGCGCGGCTGCTGGAGTACGTTCTGGCGGATCCGATCGTGAGGCGGGACCTGGAGCAGATCCGGTCGTATCCCCCGCGGCTTGCCGATGCGTACGTCGCCTGCGAGCGCGACGCGCGACGCCTCTTCGAGGGCGACAAGCGAGAGCCCCGGCCAGGCGACGTCCAAAAGGACACGGAGGCTCTATCGACTCCCGTCACCGAATGCCGAGCTGCGCTGGCCGCCATCAAGTGGGCCGAGATCGAACGGGCGCGCGAGCTGCTCTCTCGAGAAGAGACCCCGCCGAAGGACGCGCAGGACGCGGCCGCTCACGTCTGGGAGCGCAACCGGGACACCTTCCGCGCCCTGGCCTCCTACTTCGATCCCACCGGCGGCCAAAGCCCTGCGCTGGAACACGGCTCCGAGCTCAGACAGGCCAATGCGGCCTTTCGAGATCTATTCCTGGAGCTGGCGAAGCTCGATCGCGGAGAGGAGCTCGACGCCAACCCTGCGGCCGCCATTTGCCGCGCGGTGGATGACGGCGGCAAGGTCACGAGTACCCTGGATGCCGTGGGCTCGGTGGCCAGCATCCTCTACAAGGCGGCCGCGACCTGGACCCTGGCCAGCGTGTCGCAGGTCCCTGGGATCGTCGAGAAAACGAACGCCGTGCCGGCGGAGGTCCCTGCCTTGCCGGCGGATGCCGCGCAGCAACGCATCCTCCTGGCGGCCGTCGTGCGCCAGCTGGCCGAGGCCACGATGAGGGTCTCCGGCCTGGCGCTCGAGCAGATGCTCACAAACCGGGCGAGCCTCGCCCTCGGGAAAGAGTCCTGCCGCCGGATGCGGCTGGAGCTGGCCCGCGAAGCGATGTCCGGCGGACACGCTGCCGCCGGCCCGGACGCCCAGAGTCTGCTTTGCAGCGAAGGAGCCACCGTGGCCACCTCGCTTTCGCTCACCGAGGCTCTGAGGTTGCTCGCCACGTTGGGCAAGTCCGGCGGAGCCGATGGGGCCGCGAGCGGTTCCGGCTGGAGGGCCTTGCTCAAGCTCAAGGCCGGGGCCCATTTTCCGGAGCCCCCACCGCCGGCGAAATTCGATCTTCCACCCCTGACCGACGGCAAGTGAGGTAGCCCATGACCGCACTCTCCGGAGCGCCCGAGTCGACCCGAGCCCTCTTCTTGGCATTGGCCCTCGTCGTAGGGTCCGCCGGATGCTCCAAGACGGGCGGCCCGGGAGGCCTGGCGCGGCTGAACGCCGGCACCCGGATCGCCGCAATCGAAGGCCAGGTGACGGTCTCAGGAAAACCGGCCGCGGTCGGGAGGAAGCTCGCGACCGGCGACGTTCTGGAGGTGGCTGCGGGCGGACGCGCCGAGCTGCAACTCTCCGGCGGAGCGACCGCGACGCTCGAAGGCGCCGATGGCGCGCCTGCGCGTCTGGAGGTCCGCTCGGAGGGCTCGGCCGTAACGGGAATGGTGCTTCGGATGCCCGAAGGTCTTGGACGGTTCTTCCTGCCCAAGCAGAAGCAGGGCCGCCTGGAGGTCGACGGGCAACATAGCGTCACGGCGGCCCGCGGGACGAGGTTCCTGGTGCAGAGCCGGGAGTCGGGAGACCGCATCGCGGTCCGCGAGGGGTCCGTCGACGTCACGGGGACGGGCCAGGACAAGCCCGTGACCGTGGGCGAAGGCGAGCAACTCGAAGTAGCCGCGGATGGGAAGCCGGGCAAGACTTCGCCGTACGACTGGATGGCCCCATCGGAGCGCAATGGCTGGGGAGGCAAGGACGTCGAGCGGCAGAAGGGAGGACAGTGAGACCCTCCGGCCGCCGCGGCTTCGCCGTCCTGCTCGTGCTGGCGTTGCTGGGCGTCGTGGCGATCGTGCTCGGAGCTTTCATCTGGGCGTCGGGCTCGCAGCACCAGCTCACGCTCAAGGTCGTTCGGACCGGCCTGGCGCACGGCTTCGAGCGCGCGGCGGCCGTTCGCTCGATGGCCTCCGTCAACACGCGCCCGTGGCCGTTGCGGTTCTACGCTGCGGACGGGCCCGGTGTCGAGCCGGCATCCGCCGGTGTCGGAATGAAGCCCGCGCGCAGGAGGTACACCTCCCGCGAGGACCCGATGCGCGAATCCTGGGTCCCCTACGAGCGCGGCCAAGCGCGATTCGACTCGTCGATCGGCGACGAAACGATGCAGCAGTACGAGATCGCCACCGAGGCCGCTTACCAGGGCGAAACGGCGGACGTGGCCAGAGACATCGAATACTCACAAGGTCTTTTGGGTCCATCGAACCGGGACGGCACTGCGCTGGAGCTGGGATTTTCCACCGGCGGCGAGGGCGTAGCGTTGGATACGCTGGCCGCCGTCCGTCGCGAGATTGCGGAGTCCCGGCACCGGACGGCCGGCCCCGACGGGGACAGCATCGACGCGGCTCGCGCCGTGGTGGCCAAGCTCCCGGGGGATCTGGCCGTCGCTCGCGCGACGGAGCGCGGACAGCTCCCGGCGGGCCCGCCGGCCGCCCCGACGAAGGAGACCCGCGACGAAGCAGACCGCACGATCGTCGTGAACAAGAGGCCCTTCGAGGCCGTGGCCGTTGCGCTGGAAGCTCCGCTCGGTGCCGACGATCAGGCGAATGGACAGGCCGTGGACTGCCCCGCCGTCCTCGCCGCGTTGGCGGCTTGCGTAGCGGAGTACAACCGCGGCACCAATGACGGTCTGGAGAATCTGGAGCCGCTCTTGGCGCTGGTCAACTTGCCCAGGATCGAAGGACACAGGGAAAAGTGCCTCTCCGTCGAGATGGCCCGACCGCGGCCGGCTCGCGGTCACAGGGTTGGAACGGACAACTACGAGGCTCGCCTCGTCTGCTCAGTGCATCGCGCGCAAGTCGACATCGAGAAGAGGGACTTCCTCGCCGAGTGTGCCCGGACCCGATTTCGGGTAGGAGACGAGTTCTTCGTGTTTCGGATGGTAGGCTGCCCCCTGAGTACGAGGGACGGCAGCCCGCACCGGCTCTCCGAAAATCGACACAGCGCGTTGCTCCGCGTGCTCGACTTTCCAGATCCCGGACAAGGGTGGGGTACGGGCCCCTTTCACCCCGAAGCGGATGAGATTTCGGGCTTCACCTGTGCTTCCAGCGTCACGTGTGGCGAGCACTTCAATTTGGTGCCGCAGCACATGCGGCGCCTGCGCGACTACAATGCGCTTTCCTACTTGAATAGCGTGGCCGCGTGGATCGACGGGCACCTGGACGATCCGAACCTCCTTGCCCAAAAGCCAAACAGCTTGGTCCTGCAACTGAAAGAGGAACCGAAAAAAGCCCGAGATCTGATCTTGGGCGTCGTTGCGCTCCGGCTGCTGCTGACGCCGGCCAAGATGGATGCGTCGAGCTGCGACGAGATGATGGACAAGCCGGTGTTGGACTACCTTCGCGGGCTACCGTCGGGCATCACCCCCATCGACGTCTGCGAATGCGACAAGGATTGGGATGTCACCTTCGGCGGACTAGGCGGGAGCGAAAGGCGAATCCGTACCCGGTAAGGCGCACCCGGGGTCTCACGGCCCCAAGAGTTTCTGATTTCGAGCCAGGTCCGCCCTGCCTGACGGCGACAGCAAATCGGGCCGCAGCAGGGGACGGACGAGCTTCGCCGCCTCCAGAGCGCGCTCCCGCTCCGGCGCCCCAGCGGTTGGGCGAGTCAGGGTCCGCGCCGCCGCCGCAAAGACCCAGGCCATAGGCTCCGCGAGCTCACGGTCCTTCTTCTCCTCACGCGCCAGCTCCGCGAGCGGCCCGGCAAAGGGCAGCAGCTCCTCGTAGCCGTCCCGGATCGCCGGTGCCTTCTGGCCCTCGAGCGGCAACACGGGCTTGCCCAGCAGCTCTCGCAGCCTGGCCCGACGGCCCAACAGCTCCACCAGGCAGCCCAGCCCCCGCCAGTCCTTGATCAACCGGTCGCCCTGGGACTGGCTGAGCGCCGCGACGGCCTCCTCCAACGCCGTCAGGTTCGCCCGGATCGTCGCCGGATTCCGCTCTCGCATTCTCTCCACTTCCGGCCCCGCCAGGACGACCAACGCGCTCGCGGCCAGCAGAGCCAGTTTCGAACCCGCTCTCCGGCCCTGGGCTGCAGCGGGCTGCTGAGTCGACTTCTTCGGCGTCTTCCAGGCGGAGGTGCCGTTACCCTGGAGTTGTCGGCTCTTTTCACTCTTGGGCGTGTCGGCCGTCCACGAATCGGACGTGAGCGACACGTTCGCTTCGCCCGAGCCGGCCACCAGCGCGAGCTTTGCCTGCACTGCCTCCAACGACGCCGGCCTCATCTCCGGATCGCGCTCCAGGCATTGCGTCATCACTTGCTGGATCTCCGCAGGGATGTCGCCTCGCAGCCGCACCAGCGAAGCGATCGTGCCGTTGAGGTGCGCCTGAAGCAGCACGGCCGTGTCGCGTCCGCGCACCAGGCTGCCCACACCGGACATCTCCAGCAGCATCACTCCAGGGGCGTAGGTGTCCGCCGCGGCAGTGGCCGGCTCTCCCTGGATGACCTCGGGCGCCAGATAGGCCACCGTTCCGAAGATCCGCCCGTCGGCCGTGCGAAGCGCATTGGACGCGTCGAGCGCCTTGGCCAGCCCGAAGTCGCCGATCTTGGGCTCGCCCTCCCGCGAGAAGAGCACGTTCTCCGGTTTGAGGTCGCGGTGGATGACGTTGTGCCGGTGAGCGTGCGCCAGCCCGGCCGCCAGCGCGGCCCCGATGCGCGCGACCTCCGGGAACTCGAGCGGCCGGCGCGGCACGAGCCGCTCCCGCAGCGCCCCGCCTTCCATCAGCGCCATGACGAGGTAGGGGGTTTCGCCGCTGAACCCGGAGTCGAGCACCGGCACCAGGTTGGGGTGCGAGAGCCGCCCCTGGATTCGCCCCTCTCGCACAAACCGGGCGCGGCCCTCCACCGATCCCAGAAGGCCCTGCCCCAACATCTTCACGGCGACCGGCCGATTCAGCTCGACCTGCACGGCCCGATACACGACTCCCCAGGTCCCGCGGCCAAGCTCGCTGTCGAGTCGATAGCCATCCAGCTGAGGGGCCTTCTCGCTCATGCGTCCATCTTAGCGTCGATTGCGGCGCCGAGGAGGGCGCAATCCGCTGGCGCGACGCTGCCGCCGATGCTATCCTCCGTCGGACTTGGCGGACTGGCAATCCCACAACCTCGGGGCAAATTCATGGCCGAGACGATCATCGAGTTGAAGAGAGTCACGCGCAGCTACCGGCGCGGCAGCGAGACCGTGAGCGCGCTTCAGGACTTCGACTTGCAGGTGCCGGTCGGGGCCTTCCGGGCGATCATGGGACCGTCGGGCTCGGGCAAGTCGACGCTGCTGAACTTGGTCGGCGGGCTCGACCGGCCCGATGCCGGGAACGTCGTGGTCGACGGCGCCGAGCTGACCGGGATGAGTCCCGCCCAGCTGTCGCGCTTCCGCGCCGACCGGATCGGCGTCATCTTCCAGGCGTTCAACCTGATCTCGGTGCTGACGGCTCTGCAGAACGTGGAGCTGCCCTTGCTTCTGCATTCGCTCGGCCGTGCCCGGAGGCGGGAGCAAGCCCTTCGGGCCTTGAAGCTGGTCGGCATGGACGACCGGATCCACCACCGGCCCGCGCAGCTCTCCGGAGGCCAGGAGCAGCGAGTGGCCGTCGCCCGGGCCTTCGCGACGGACCCGAAGGTCATTCTCGCCGACGAGCCGACGGGCGAGCTCGATCGCCACGCCGCGGACTCCATCCTCGATCTGCTCGTACTCTTGAATCAGGAGTTTGGAAAAACCATCTTGATGGTGACCCACGACCCTCGCGCCGCGGAGCGGGCCGGCGCCGTGATCCATCTGGACAAGGGCCAGGTCGATCGGATCGTCCCCCGCGAGCCCGTCTCCGAGCAGCCCGCCGGGCGTTGAGCCATGCCCTGGCACCTCATCGGCCAGAACCTCCGGGCCCACAAGCTGCGGACCCTGCTCACCATCGGTTCGCTGGCGGTCGCGGTTTTCCTGGTCTGCTTCCTGCGGACGGTGGTGCTGGGCCTGGAGGCCGGCGTGGTCGGCTCGGCGAGCAACCGCCTGATCGTCCAGAGCGCCGTTAGCCTCTTCGTCGACCTGCCGCTCGGCTATCAATCCAAGATCGAAGGCGTGCCCGGCGTGGCCCGGGTCTGCAAACAGCAGTGGTTCGGCGGCTACTTCCAGGACCCGTCGAACTTCTTCGCCCAGTTCGCCGTGGACGGGGACCGTCTGCTGGAGACCTTTCCGGAGATGCAGATCGTCCAGGGCAGCGAGGAGGCTTTCCGCGCCTCGCCCACTCAGTGCCTGATCGGGACCGGACTCGCGGCGAAGTACGGCTGGAAGCTGGGCAGCCGGATCCCGATCATCGGCACCTACTTCACTCGCTCCGACGGCAAGCCGTGGGAGTTCACAGTCGCCGCCCTCTACGAGTCCAAGAGCGCCAATGTCGACAACAGCACGCTCTGGTTTCACTTCAAGTACCTCTACGAGTCCCTGGTCTCCAAAGCCGCGGAGGGGCCGCTCGGGGTCGGGGTCTACGTGATCCGTCTGGCCGGCGGCTCCGATCCCGTGAAGGTCGCGGGCGCCGTCGACGCGCTCTTCGACTCCGGTCCGTTGCGGGTCCAGACGACCTCCGAAGCCGAGTTCCAGCGCCAGTTCGTGACGATGATGGGGAGCGTCCAGACGTTCCTGGGATCGATCGGCGGCGGCGTGCTGTTCGCGATCATGCTGGCGGTGCTGAACACCATGCTGCTCTCCTTCCGCCAGCGGTTCCACGAGATCGGCGTCCTCAAGGCGCTGGGCTTCAGCGACGCCGTGACGTTCGGCATGTTGCTGTTCGAGTCGCTCGGGATCTGCGCCTGCGGAGGCCTTCTCGGGGTGACGGCGTCGCTCGCCTCCGCGTCGTACTTCGCGCGGAGTATGAGCACGATCTTGCCGACGTTCGCCATCACCGGAGCCACGACGGCGATGGGCCTCGGATTGGCTATCTCGATCGGAGTGGTGGCCGGCCTCTTCCCGGCCTGGCAGGCCATGCGGCTGGAGTGCATCGACGCGCTCCGGGCGGAGGTGTGAGTTGCGCAGTCCGCCACTGATCTACAACCTGTACAGCCTGCTGGTCCGGTGGCCATCGACCCTCTTGACGACCGCGAGCATCGGGGCGACCGTGGCCGTCATCGCCGGAGTCATGGCGCTGCAGCAGGGCTTCTCCGCCCTTTACGAGACCGGCGGCCGTCCGGACATCCTGGTCTTCCTGAGGCCGGGCGCGACCTCGGAGGGGGAAAGCGCCTTCCCCAAGGAGCAGGTCCGGATTCTGACGATGGAGACTCCCGAGGTCGGGTTCGACGAACGCGGCTGGCCGATGGCCGGCGGCGAGCTCTACCTGGCAGTCCGCCGCGTCAAGGAAGGCGGAGGCGAGACCAACGTCCCGATCCGCGGCGTGACGCCCGCGAGCCTCGCGCTCGCGTCGCCGAAACTGGCCTTCCTCGAAGGGCGGGCGTTCACCCCGGGCCGCGACGAGGTCGTCGTCGGGCGGAGCCTGGTGGGGCGCATCCAGCATTGCCGGCTCGGCGACACCATCACCATCAACACGACCCCGTTCCATGTGGTCGGCATATTCGGCTACGATGGACCCTTTCAGTCCGAGATCTGGGGGGACCTGGAGCGGCTGGGACAGGTGCTGAAGCGCGAGACGATCAGCCGCGTCATCGGCCGCGCCCGTCCCGGCTGCGACGTGGCGGCCTTGCGCAAGCGGCTCGAGTCCGACAAGCGCGTGCCATCCAAGGTGATGACAGAGAGGGAGTACCTCCAATCGCAGACGAGGGCCCTCTCCGTCACGCTCTGGATCCTCGGCATGTTCCTCGCGGTCGTGATGGGCACTGGAGCGGTCTTTACCGGGACCAACACGATGCTCGCGATGGTCGCCGCGCGCACGCACGAGATCGGGGTGCTGGTGACGCTCGGATTCCGCCCTGCGGCCGTCTTCTTCTCCTTCATGATGGAGTCCATCCTCCTGGGCCTGGCGGGCGGCGTCCTCGGCTGTTTCATCGTATGGCCCCTGCACGGCGTCCGAACCGGCACGACCAATTTCCAAACGTTCACGGAAGTGGCGTTTGCGTTCAAGGTCACACCTCAAGTCCTCGCGACGGCGGTGGGACTCGCCACGATCCTGGGACTGATAGGGGGCCTGCTGCCCGCCTGGCGCGCAGCGACAGCCAAACCGATCGAGGTGTTGCGTCGTGTGTGACGAGGCATCGCAGCTCTCGTGACGCAGTCTGCCGAGCTGTTGCCGATCGTCCTGCCGCACGGCGGTCGACCGGGAGGACTGGCTGGCCGGTACCGACGTCGATCCCCCTAAACGAAGGACCGCCCGGAACCGATGGCTATGGCTGACCTGCACTTCGGCAGGACCAGTCCCGGACGCTTTCGATGCTCCGTTCCACTCTCGTCCAGGCGATCCTCTTGGCCGGCATTCTGGCAATGCGCGGCGAAGCGTCTGCAGCGCCGCGGTCGCCGGCGGCCTCTGCGGCGCAGACGCCCCGAGCGACGCAGCCCGCGGCGGGGACGGCCGAGTCGCCAACCGACTCGAAGCCGCCTTCAGCCGTCGTCTCTTCGCCGGCCAAGCGGCCATCGCTCTCCAGCGCGGTCCCGCGCGACTATCTGCAAGAGGCGCCTCCCAAGGCAAAGCGAGGGCTCGCGAGCATCGCCACCCGATCGGAGCGGGGAACGCTCCGTGTGGGCGGCCTGCTCCAGGCCTGGTACCAGGCCGACGAAGCGGCGCCCGACTCCTTCCGGGGCCGCCGCGGCGAGGTCAAGCTCTACGGCGACATGACGGACAAGGTCTACTACTACATCATGTTCGACTCGGCGAAAGAGCTGCACCAGAACAAGGTGGACATCCTCCAGTCGGGCCGCCCTCTCTCCGACCTGTACCTGGGTTACCGACTCGGCGAGCATACCTTCGTCGATTTCGGACAGTACAAGATCCCGGTGACGAAGGAAGGGCGCGGCTCCTCGGGGAAGCTCGACTTCGCAGAGCGAGCGATCGTCACTCGCACCTACGGGGACCGCCGCGACCAGGGGCTGCAAGTGCGCCACGAGTCGTCGAAGTTCGAGCTGCGGGCCGCCATCCTCGATGGAGAGGAGCTGAACCGCGCGGACACCAATGACGCCAAGGACGTGACGGGGATGATCTCGTGGCACCCGAACAAGCGACTGGAGGCCGGAGCGAGCGTCTATCGCGGCCGGCAGGCGGTGACTCTGGGCCGCAAGGATCGCACGGGCGTCGAGCTCGAGTGGAAGCCCGGCCGGTGGGACCTGAAGGGCGAGTACACGGAGGGACAAGACTTCGCGCGCCGGTCGGCGGGCTGGTACACGACCGCCGCCTACACCCTCGGGCCGCGGTGGCAACTGGCGTTGCGGCGGGAGGCCTTCGAAGCCGATCGCTCGATAGTCAACGGAGCCGAGCACGCTACGACGCTGGGCGCGAACTACTTCCTCGACGGGCATTTCGCCAAGGTGCAGCTGAACTACATCGCGCGCCAGGAGAGCCCGTCGATCGCCAACGACCAGGCAATCCTGGCGATGCAGGTGGCGTTCTAGAACCGAGCTGAGACCGAGAGAGTCGTAGAGGCGAGAAGCCTGTAGCTGCTCGGCCGGCCCGCTCTGCTAGAGTCGCCGCGTGAGCGAGCCGGCAGTCCCGTCTTCCCTGGGGCGCTACCGGGTCCTGGGGACCATCGGATCGGGGGGAATGGGTGTGGTGCTGCGCGCGTTCGATCCGAAGCTCGCCCGTGAAGTCGCGGTCAAGCTCTTGGCTCGGGAGCTCGCGCAGCAGCCGGAGACCGTGCAGAGATTGCGCCGCGAAGCGGTGGCGATCGCGCGGCTGAGCCATCCGAACATCGTGCGCGTGTTCGATTCGGGCGAACAGGACGGGATCCCCTTCTACGTGATGGAGCTGCTGGCAGGCGTCGGGTTGGATGTTCGGGCCTCCAGAGAGCCGGTGGCGGCCCCGCCCGGGTTCGACTCGAAAGAGTTTCTGGCGCTATTCACTCCACTGGCTGACGCCCTGGCCGCCGTCCACGAGGCGAAGCTGGTGCACCGCGACGTGAAGCCATCCAACGTCATGACCGGCGTCCCTGAGCGCGGCCCGGTCCTCACCGACTTCGGGATCGCATGGATCGAGGGGCGGGAGGGTCTTACCCAGGCGGGGATGGTGATGGGCACGGCGCTCTACATGTCGCCCGAGCGGATGCGGGGTCGCCCCGCCGATGCGATGGGCGATCTCTACGGTCTCGGACAGTGCATGATCGAGTTTGCGACGGGACGCGTGGTCTGCTCCGAAGTGCCGCGTTCGGAGCTGATGCGAAGGCGCCTGACGGCCGAACCGCCGCCGCTGACCACGCTGGCCCCCGAAATGCCGCCGGTCCTTGCGGCCATCGCGGACCGTTGTTCGAGGCTGCTGCCGTCGGATCGGTTTGGGTCGGCACGCGAACTGCACGCGGCATTGAAGCGGGCCGCCACCGATCTTGGCCTCGGCCCACGAGCCCCATCGGCACGCGTCTCGCAACAGCGCGAGCTCTCGCGCGCCCCGGAGATACCGCCTGGCCGCCGGAGGTTTCCCGCAATCGCCGCCGCTGCCGCCCTGCTGGCCGTCGCAGTGCTACTGGCATGGATGCGCGCAGACTCCGGACGGGCCGAACGTTCCCCGTGGAGCGGCCCCACGGCAGACGCATCCCGTTCCGCGAAGCCGCCGTCGGGCCCTCCGGTCGGGCGTCCGAGGGAAACGCGTCCGGTCGCGAACCAGGCGATCCGCGACGCGCCCCAGCCCGGCCGTGGCGTTCAGTCCGTGACGCTCACATCGGCCTCCGAGCAAGGTCATCGGGTCGGCCTCGCCGCCTCCGGCACGGGTTCGTTGCTTGCCGCGTGGGTCGAGCCCGACTGATGCGTAGGCCTGAGTCTCTCGCGCGATCGGGGAGCGACCTGGACCCGGCCGCCCTCCGCCGGCCGTCTTCGCGCCTCGACCTGTTCGGAGCTTTCCCTGGCCGGTTGCGAGGACCGCTTCGACGTCTTGTTCATCGCAGACGGGCCGCGGGGGATGCCCTGGGTGTACTGGTCGACGACGTCGCGAGAGGCTGTCTCCTGGACGACACCCGTGGCCGTGGGACAGGCTTTTTCAGCCAAGGAGCGCGTTCTTCTGGCGGCCCCTCCCGGCCGCTCGGCCTCACACGACCGGCTTCTGGCCGTCTGGCGGCTTCCATCCCAGGGCCCCCCGGGAACCGCGTGGCTCGGGCCGCGACCCGGCGTCTGTCTGCAGGTGCCCGGACCCGCGGGAACGCAGGGGCACGGGAGAGTCGCGGCGGCTATCCTGCCGAACAGGGAGTCGCTCCTCGTCTGGGAGTACGACAACAGCCGGGGCGGGAACTGGGCGCTGCTGACGAGCCGGGCCGAAGCGGCTGCAAAATCCTGGTTTCCGGCGGAACCGTTGCGCGTGGAGTCGCAGGGCTACGACCGCATCTATCCTGTCCTGGCGGTCGACGGCGACCGGGTCTGGCTCCAGTGGGCCGAGAACCGATTGCCGGGCCATCCGCTGGTCGTGGGCATCAGCGCCGACGGCGGGCGCAGTTTCACCGGTGTTGGCCGCGTGATCTGGCCCTACAACAAGGACCCCGACTCCGCGCTCATGGCAGCCGGGCGATGGGTTTTCTCGGTGGCGTCGCTCCCGTGGCCGCCGCGACGGGTCTGGTCGCTGAGTTCCGATGGAGGCCGCCACTGGACGGTCCCGGCGACGGTGTCCAGCGGCGACCAGGAGCGCACGGCGGCCGTGTTGCTGCCGGCGGACGCAGGCGGGGCCTGGCTGCTGTTTAGCGATCCGGCGGGTCAAGTTCGCTTCGCTCGCTTGCCGTGACTGGAAGCCTTGCGGCGGCCTGTGTTGGGCCGCCGAAAGTCAGCGTCCCAGGCCGAGCGACGGGTCTTTTTCGAGCGCCTTCACGAAGGCCTTGTGGTCGGCCTGCGTCTGCGCGCGGTAAAGGTCGGCAAATCCCGAGACCGCGGCACGAAACTCCTTCAAATGGCCGTGGACCAACCTGTGGATGCGGCCGGCGGCGCCCACCTGGGAGCGGGCGTGGTCCCGAGCCAGAACGCGACCCAACGCATCCGCCAGCTCCTTCCAGTCATGGTCTCCCTGGACACGCTCGATCTCCATCTTGAGCGCCCACGGCGCCAGTTCCCGGGCGAGATAGTGTTTCCCCTTCATCGCTACTTCGCCCACGAAAGGCGGCGGCGCCGGTTGCAGGCGGCGGATGCCCTCGAGCACCCGGGCCACGGGATTGGGAAACGAGGACGCACCGTCGACGTAGGGGGCGAGCGCCGACGGGGCGCTGTTCTTGAGCTCCAAGATGACGTTGTCGCTCCAGCCGGGGCGCGGGCCTTCGATGAGCACGTAGAACCGCTCCCGGCCCATGCTGCCGATTCCCTTTCCGAGCTTGCGGGCCACGTCGAGCACTCGAAAGAAGTCCGGATTCGCCGGGGCCGGTGCCAGCGATTCGCTGAATCGCGCGATCGGCTCCACGAAAGCGGCGGTGGCCACGCGCCGCAGGTCTTCGCTCTCCAGGAACCGGCCCCACGCATTGCCTCTGTCCGTGAGTTTCGTTAGAAGCCCCGCCCTGTCCGATCGGGAAGCCTCTCTCAGCAGCGCCGCAACGGGCCCCTTCGTCGTCGACGTGTCGATCCGGATGCTGTCAGGCTCCGTTCCTGCCACGATCTTCTCCAGCGTCTTGGCGTAGGTCACGGCCAGCGCTCCCGCGGCCTCCAGTCCCGCCTTTCTGCCCTGCTTCGACACCTTGGCCGCCAGCGCCAAGCTGGCCGCCAACCGCCGCACGTCCCATAGGAACGGCCCCGGCAGCACTTCGTCGAAGTCGTTTATGTCGAGGATGACGTCGCCGGCGTGCGTGCGGCAGGTGCCGAAGTTGAACATGTGCGTGTCGCCGTCGAGGAACACGTGTGCCGATGCGTCGTGGAACGGGTCGTGGGCCCACGGCGCCTGAAGGTCGGCCACGTCGCGGCAAAAGAGGTGGACGGAGCCGCGGTAGAACGCGTGCGCGTCGGCCGCCATCTTCGCCATCTTGCGGCAAAACTCCGACGGGTCCGCCTTCGCTACCGGGCGATTGAACTCCCGCACCGCTGCGACGGCATCACGAGTCAAAGGCGCGACAACGTCCGGTGCCCCGGCACTCTGTTTGGGCATGCGCGTATCCTATCACCCCCGGCGGCGGTTCTCGTCTGAAGATGCCCGACTGATGGTCAAGGTTCGCGAGGCGCGGCGCGCCTAGAGGAAGTTCCATTCGAAGTGCTTCCGGTCCTACGCTCCTGACCTGGCGATCGCGGCGCGCGACGTTCCCTGGGTGTACGTTTTCTTGGTCAAACGGCCGTGACCGACGATGCCAGGCCGCACCAGCCAACAGGTTGGAGCACGAAACGATGTACTAGGCGAAGGCTTGCTCCACTGCCAGCACGACGTAACCGCTGGCGTCCGCCTGGTCGACTCGGACGGTACCTGCCTGGATTGCAGGGCTGACCTCGAGTAACTCTGCCCGCTGGACACGCCAGAACCGATGTCCCCGCGGTACCGGCCGGCGGGGACACCGTGAAGCTCTTGCCTTACCCGGGGAGTGCCCGGCGTGGCGTGACTTATCCGAACTTGATGCCCTGGGCCAGAGGCAGCTCGGTCGAGTAGTTGATGGTGTTGGTCTGGCGTCGCATGTAGGCCTTCCAGGAATCGGAGCCGGATTCCCGGCCGCCGCCAGTTTCCTTTTACCCGCCGAAGGCGCCACCGATCTCGGCGCCGCTGGTGCCGATGTTCACGTTGGCGATACCGCAGTCGCTGCCGGTGGCGCTGAGGAACCGCTCGGCCTCGAGCAGGTTCCGCGTGAAGATGGACGAGCTGAGCCCCTGAGGGACGCCGTTGTGACAGGCGAGCGCCTCGTCGAAGGTCTCGTACGGAATGATGTACAGAATAGGCGCGAAGGTCTCTTGCTGGACAATGGCGTACTCGTTGCGGGCGGCGGCGATACAGGGCGTCACGTAGCATCCGCCGGGATAGGCGTCGCCGGTGAGCTTCTCTCCGCCCCACAGGATCTGTCCGCCCTCCTGCTTGATTCGCTCGATGGCCTTCATCATGTCGCTCACTCCGGAGGTGTTGACGAGCGGGCCCATGAGAGTCTCTGCCTCGAGCGGGTTCCCGATGCGGACCTGCTTGTAGGCGGTAACCAGCTTCGCGACGAGCTCGTCGCGAATGGACGCGTGCACGAGGATGCGGCGAGTGCTCGTGCATCTCTGGCCGGCGGTGCCGACAGCCCCGAAGAGGATGGCCGGGATAGCCAGCTTGAGGTCGGCCTCGGGCGTCACGATGATGGCGTTGTTGCCGCCGAGCTCGAGGATGGTGCGCCCCAGTCGCCTTCCGACGGTCTCGCCGACGCGGTAACCCACCTCGCAGCTGCCCGTGCACGAGATGAGCGGGACCTTCCGATCCCGCAGCATCCGGTCGCCGACGGAGCTGCCGCGTCCCACGACGAGGCTGAAGATGGCCGGATCGATGTCGTTCTTGCGGCAGATGTGCTCGGCGATGCGCGTGCAGGCGATGGCGGTCAGCGGCGTGGACGACGAGGGCTTCCAGAGCATGGCGTCGCCGCACACCGAGCCGAGCGCCGAGTTCCAAGCCCAGACGGCCACGGGAAAGTTGAAGGCGGTAATGACGCCGACAATGCCCAGTGGATGCCACTGCTCGAACATCCGGTGCCCGGGACGCTCCGAGGCCATGGTCAGACCGTAAAGCTGGCGAGAGAGTCCGACAGCGAAGTCGCAGATATCGATCATCTCCTGGACTTCACCCTGGCCCTCGGCGCGGATCTTGCCCATCTCCCACGTGACCAGAGCACCCAGCTCGGCCTTCACCTCCCGCAGCGCGAGCCCGAGTTGCCGGACGATCTCACCGCGCTTCGGCGCAGGCACCCGGCGCCACTTGAGAAAAGCCTCCTGGGCTCGGTCGGCGATCCGGTCGTACTCCGCTTCGGTGGCCTGGGTGATGGAGGCTATGGTCTTCCCGTCGATCGGCGAGACGGAGTCGAGCTTGTCACCGCTGCCGATCCACTGACCGCAGAACCCGCCGGGGTTCACGGGTTCGATACCGAGTTTTCGAAGAAGGTCCTTCACGGCTCACCTCACGATTCGAGTCAAGATCCGGCGGCTCGAACGGGGCCTCCCGGCCCGAGCCCAGCCTGGGTATGTCCTTGATACGGGAGGGTACTCTTCGGAGCTCCTCTTGGGAAGGGCAAGAGCAGAAAGAGTAGGAGTCGCACTCCCGGAACAAGCCCGCCCAGCCAACGTTGCCGACAGCCTCGGCAAGCACAGAGGCGCGTCAGGCCTTCGTCTCGGTACCGGAGCGTGCCTCCCCAGCTCCGAGGATCTCGATGACCGTCCCGCCGTCGACCCCGCCGGCAACAGCGCGGGAGCGAAGGCCGTAGCTCGGAGCGAGGCCGGCCGTCAGCCGAAGAGAGTTTTGCTTTTCCCCTGCGCGCCGTTTCCGATTCCCTTGCAGGCAATGCTTCGCCTCTGCTTCGAATCGCTCGCCGTCGGGCTCCTCCTGGGGCGTTCGCGGCTCTGCAGGCGCAGCCGTCGAGGGCCCGGTGCGGAACCCTCGCGACCGCTTCAGTCATTTCGCTTTTGTCTCCACATGCGTCCCCGCCCGCAGCTCGTCGGTGCCGCGCTGCACGACGCGATCGTCGGGTCTCAGCTCGCCGAAGACCTCGACCTGGCTTCCCGTGGTCGAGCCACGCTTGACGTCCACCCAGGTCGCCTGGCCGCCGCGCACGGCGATGACGAAGATTCGCTCGGTGGTGGTCACGACGGCCGACGAGGGCACCCAGAGCGATGCGTGTGGCCGGACTGAACGCCATTTCACCATCGCGTACATTCCGGGGGCAAGCCGGCCGTCGGCGTTATCGACGTCCAGCTCGACCGGCATCGAGCGCGTCTTGACATCCAGCGCACCGGAGGGCCGTCGGACGACTCCCGAGAAGGCGGCCGCAAGCGAGCGGTCTCCTCGATGCGCAGCACGGGCGTTGCCGCCGCCGGACCGGACAGGCTGCCTTCGTGCACGTTCCTCTCGACGATGGTCCCGTCAAACGGCGCGAGAATCCGCAGGTAGCTTTCGGTGGCGCACACGGCCCGGGCAGCATCGCGAGCTGCTTTCTCGCTTTCGTTCCAGGCTTCGGCCCGGGCCCGGGCCGCCTCCGCGGTGTGCTGCGCATTCTCGACGTCGTTGGCAGCGACGACCCCGGGCGTTCGCCCCGCGGCCTGCAAGCGCCGATACGTCGCCTGCTCGCCCGCCTGCTTCGCTTCGGCTTCGATGCGCTGGGCGTGCGCCATCTGGCTCTTCGCGTCGGCCTCCGCCACCTGGGCCGCGAGCTCCGGCGCCACCAGTCTCATGAGCTCCTCCCCCTGCCGCACCTTCGAGGCCCGGTCCACGCCAATCCAATCCACGAAGCCCTGGGTCCTGGGATAGAGCGCGACGCTGCGAAAAGCCGCCAGCTCGGCCGGCAGCTCGAACTCTCGCTCCATCCGGCGGGAGACAACGCCTGTCACCGTGACCATCGGAGCGTTTGACACCGACGACTGCTCGGACGGCGTCGCGAAGGCGCCGGCTGACCAGAGGCCCGATAAACCTAGAACCAGGCTGAAAGCGTACGCATGGCGCATGGGTGTCATTCGGTCTCCCTTGGAGTCGATTCATCCCTATCGTGCGGATGCACCGACGAGCTCTTTCTCCGGGCCCCGCCCATGAGAATGGTGAAGATCCCGGGCAGGACCGTGAGGACGGATAGCGTCGAAGCGGCCAGTCCGCCGATGACAGCGCGTCCCAGCGGCGCGCTCTGCTGGCCGCCTTCGCCGAGCGCCAGCGCCATCGGGATCATTCCCGCGATCATCGCTGCGCTGGTGATCAGGATCGGCCGCAGACGGCTTGCGGCTCCGTCCGTAGCGGCATCCGCAGCCGTTGCACCGGCCTTGCGCCGAGTCTCGGAGAAGGTGACCAGAAGGATGGCGTTGGCCGCCGACACTCCGATGGCCATGATGGAACCTGTGAAGGACTGAACGTTCAACGTCGTGCCGGTCACCCGGAGCATCGCCGCCACTCCCAGTAACACCGCAGGGATAGTCGACAGCGCCGAAAGGGCCAACCGCACCGATTCGAAGTTCGCCGTCAACAACAGGAAGATCGCCAGAAACGCAATCCAGAGGCCGGTCTGAAAGCCCTCCAGCGTCTGCCGCATCGGGACCACCTGGCCGCGCAGCGCGACGGATACCCCGCGGGGCGGCTCGCCCGCGCGCTTCAGGGCTGCATCGACCCGGGTGGCGGCCGCTCCGAGGTCCAGGCGCGTGAGGTTGGCCGTGATGGTGACCATCCGCTGCATGTTGTAACGGTCGTACTCGCCGGGCATCGTCCCGTAGCGAACCTGCGCAACGTCGCCGACGCGAGGGCTTCCGCCCGGGGCCAGCGGCACGCTCTCCACGTCCTCGATGGAGCTCATCCGGTGCTGCGGGACCTCTATCTGGACCTGGTATCCGACACCGGATGCGGGATCTCGCCAGAAGTTGGGCTGCACCAGGCGGCTCGATCCCGTGGCAGCGGCCAGGGAGCGCCCGATCTCCCGCATGCTCGTGCCGAGCTGACCTGCGCGCCGGCGATCGACCTCGATGTCGACCGTCGGATAATCGAGAGGCTGGCTGTACTGAAGGTCGCACAGACAGATCTCTTCCTTCAGCTCCTGCATCACGCGCCCGGCGAACGTTCGGTTTGCCTTCAGGTTCGGTCCGCTCACGGCGACCTCGATCGGTGCGGGCGCTCCGAAATTCATGATCTGGCTCACGACGTCCCCGGCCTCGAACGAGATCAGGATCCCGGGGAGCCTCGTAGCCAGCCGCCTTCGCAGCCTCTCTCGGAATTCGCCGACGTCCAGGTGCGCGTCCTTCTTCAGCGCCACTAGCAGAACGGCTTCCTGAGGCCCGCTGGTCCACAGGTAGATGGAGTTGATGGGATAGGTTTGCGGCTGGGTGCCCACGAACCCCAGGCTGATGTCGACGTTGCCGGCGCCGGCCTCCTCGTTGATGGCGTCCAGCGCGTCCAGCGCGATCAGCTCTGTATGCTCGACGCGAGTCCCGGCAGGGGCGCGCAGCCGGAGCTGGAACTGCCCGGTGTCCAGCTCGGGGAAGAGCTCGCGGCCTAGAGACGGCACCAGGAGCCAAAGCCCCAGGGCGATGCCGGCGAAGTATGCCGAGATGAGAAACCACCGGAGCGCAATGGTCCTCCGGGTGATGGCGGCATAGACGCGCCGCACACGGCCGAACAAGGTCCGTTCCTCGTCGTGCTCGTGATAGGAGCCCAGGAGCCAGGCCGCGAGGATCGGCACGAACGTGCTGGAAAGGGCGTAGGACGCCATCATCGAGCACCCCACAGCCAGCGCCAGCGGCAGGAACAACGAACGCGCGATCCCGACCATGAAGAGTGAAGGGATGAAGACAGCCAAGATGCAGACCATCGCCAGGAACCGCGGGACCATCGTCTCCTGGCATGCGTCGTAGGCGGCCTGGGCCGCGGACTGTCCGGGCGCCAGGTGCGTGTGGACGTTCTCGATGGCGACGGCCGCCTCGTCGACCAGAATGCCGATGGCCAGCGCCAGGCCGCCCAACGTCATCAGGTTGATCGTCTGGCCGGCCGCCCAGAGCAACACCACTGCGGTCACGACCGCGAACGGGATCGTGAGCACGACGATCAACGCGCTCCAGGCGTCACCAAGAAACAGCAGCACCATCAAACCCGTGAGAAGCGCCCCGATGGCCCCCTCGCCTGCCAGGCCCTTCAAGGCGTTGCTCACGTAAACGGACTGATCGAACTCGAAGCTAATCTTGATGTCCTCGGGGACCAGCTTCTGAAAGCTCGGCAGCGCGGCCTTGACGCGAGCGACGACGTCGAGCGTGGAGGCGTCGGCGCGCTTCGTGACGGGGATGTACACGGTGCGCCGTCCGTTGACGAGAGCATATCCACTGAGAATGTCCGTGCTGTTTTCGACCGTGGCGACATCGCCCAGGAAGACGGCCGGCCCCGCTCCCTTGCGGATCGGCAAGTTCTTCAGCTCCTGGATGTCGGCCACGACGGAGTTGACGGGCGCGATTCGATTCAGCTGGCCGGTGCGGACGTTGCCAGCCGGAACGATCGTGTTGCCGTCGGCGACCGCGGCCACGAGCTCTTCCGGCGCCATCCCGAACTCGCGGAGCTTGTCGGGGTCGGCGTGGATCACGACCGTGCGCTGGTTGCCGCCGAAAGGAGGCGGCGCGGAGACTCCCGGCAGCGTCGCGAACATCGGCCTGACGCGGAACAGCGCCAGGTCCTGGATCTCGCCCACGCCGCGCGTCCCACTGGAGAACACGAGTTGGCCGACCGGCACGCTGCCGGCATCGAACCGCATCACGAAAGGAGCGACGGTGCCGGTCGGCATGAACGCCCGGGCGCGCTCCACGTACGAAATCGTCTGCGCGAGCGCCTGGCTCATGTCGGTGCCGGGATGGAAGTAGAGCTTGACCAGTCCCACGTTCTGGATGGACCGCGACTCCACGTGCTCGATCCCGGCGATGTAGAGGAAGTGATACTCGTAGTAATTGACGAGATAGCCCTCCATCTGCGCCGGATCCATCCCGCCGTAGGTCTGCGCGACATAAATGACCGGAAGGTTCAAGCTCGGAAAGATGTCGACCGCCATGCGCTGCAGGGCGAGCATCGAGCAGAGCGCGATGCCGAGCACGACTACCAGCACGCTGATGGGGCGCCTCAACGCAATGTCCAGGATGTTCATCGGCCACTCCTGGGCGAGCGCTCATCGCCAGCCCCCGGGGCAGCCATGGCCCGACTCCGCTCACTGCCGGCTGCGGAGCGGCGGCTTGTGGTCTCCCGTGTGGAAGACCCGGCCGCGGAGGTTCCGCCTCCGGAGGTGAGCGATAGCCAAGGGGCGAGATCGCCCGACGCGCGGGCCTCCGCGAGGAACCCGCGCCAGACTCCGAGCCGGGCCAGCGCGTCTTCGATCTCGGCGCGCGTCAGGAGGTTCTCCGCCTCGCTCACGTCGCTCACCGTCGCGAGTCCCTGAGCGTAGCGTGCCGCGGTTTGACGCTGCGCGTCACGTGCGGCGGCCAGGGCAGCGGGCGTCGAGGCCGCGACTTTCAACGCGCCCTTCACTTGCGCCACCGCGGCCAGGTGGCGGGCCTGCAGCGCTTGGAGCGTCTGCTCATATCGTGCTTTCTCGGCCTGCTCATTGGCGTGCTCGGCCTTGCGCCGGGCGGATCGCTCGGCGCCATCGGCAATGGCATAGGTGACAGCCGCGCCCACGGCCCAGTTGGGCGTATCCGGACCGAAACCGGCACCGCCGTCGGCGTTGGGTAGGCCGTTGGGCAGGAACCCGCTGCCTCGGTCCGACCCGGAGGCCTGCAGGAAGAACCGCGGCTTGGCCGAGGCATCGGCGACCCGTTTGCGCGCGCGCGCCGTCTCGACGGCGGCCCCTTGCAGAAGCGCTTCCGGGTGTTCGATGTAGGAGGGCTCGCGCACGGATACGTCGGGCGGGAGGTTCAACAGCGGGCCAGTCGCGGGCTTCACGATCGCCTCGGGCTCGCCAAGCGCCTGGGCCAACAACGTACGAGCCACGTCGGCCGATTGCTCGGCCTGCGCCAGGACCGTGCGGGCGCGGGCCAGCTCAGCCTCGGCCCGCGAGGCGTCGACGCCGGGCCGGAGTTGGTTCTTCGCGAGCACTGCAATCGAACGAGCGAAGATCTCGAAACGCCCGACGGTGGCTCGGGCCGAACGGACGGCCTCCTCGGCTGCCAGCAGGGCGAGAAAGGTGTCGGCGGCAGACACCGAGACGTCGAACTCCGTCAACTCCCGGGCACGCTCGGCCTGCAGCGTCTCGCCCTTCGCCTGTCCCACGCGGGCCCCTCGGAGACCAAGGTCGAACGGCTCCCACGAAATGAAGAGGCCGGCTGCGCTGTTGTAGCGCATCGTCGGAGAGTCACCCGGCAGCACCGGGCCCGAGATGTTGGGGATTACGCCTTGCGGCAGCAGGAAACTGGAGAGGTTGTTGCGCGTGGAGCGATTCTCCTGCAGCAGCACGTCTGCGCGAGGCAGGTAGGCTGTGCGGGCCAGGTCGACGCCG